>JBEPYD010000048.1:0-15075 GCA_041641575.1 Bacteroidales bacterium | reverse complement strand
CTCTAATATTTCAGAGGGAATAAGCAGGAATGGTTACCAGGAGAAAATACATTTTATTAATATATCTTACAGCTCTTTAATGGAAATTGTTTGCCAAACAGAGATAGCTTTTGAATTAAGATACCTAAAGAAGGATGCATTTGAAAATATTTCGACAAAGGCAGAAAAACTATCGGTAAAAATGAGCAACTCTATTGCGTCAATCAAAAAAGCAACATTTAAACCATATTTCAACCACATTTAAAACTATATTTAAACAGTATTTTAGGTCCAGTAAAAATATTTAACCACTAAAATAAGGGTAGAACCAAAAAATGAAGACTATGAAAATTTTAATTGCTGTTATTTTATTACTAATTATCGCTTTACTGGCAGGCTATGCCTGGCTGGGCGGATTTAACAAAGTTGTTGTTCACAAAGCATTGCAGGGTGGAGAAACTGTTGTATACCAGTCGCTCACCGGCGATTATAAACAAAGTGGCTCAGCCATGGACAGTATTTATTACAGCCTGAAAAACGATTACCAAATCGAAACTTTTAAAGGCTTCGGCATTTTTTACGATAATCCACAAAAAGTGGAAAAATCAAAACTCCGCTCAGAGGCGGGATGCATTATCGAGCATACCGACACAGGTCGCTTACCCAAACTGCCGGAGAACTGGAAAACAAAAGTCTTGCCTGAGAAAGAATACCTGGTTGCTGAATATCCCTATAAAGGAAAAATGTCTGTAATGGCCAGCCTCATGAAGGTTTACCCGGCTTTAAACAAATACACCAAAGCACATAAATTAAACACCGATGGTGCCGTAACCGAAATATATGATATACCAGCAGGGAAAATCTATTATCGGAAAGAGCTTTAAATAACTTTTTTGATATCATTAAAAAGAAATTGAATTTGTCAATTACAACAGGGGTAGTGAGATATTATATCGTGTTTTTGTACCTATTTCTTTATTTTCCTGTCCGTGCGCAGATGGACATCAAAAAGCATTTTAGTGCTCGTGGTGTAAATGGCTGTTTTGTATTATATAATATGCAGGACGGGAGTTATTTCAAATATAACGATTCTCTTTGTGACCGGGGCTATCTTCCTGCTTCAACATTTAAAATCCCTCATACGCTTATTGTGCTGGAGGAGGAATATGTTGCAGACACCGCAGAGGTGTTTCCATGGAATGGCAGAGAATGGCCACATAAAAGCTGGAATCAGGATCAAACGCTGGCAACGGCCATGAAGTATTCCTGCATTTGGGTGTTCATAGATTTCGCAGCCACCCTGGGCATACCTGTATACCAAAAATATGCAGAAGCTTTTAATTATGGCAATAAAAACCTTACAGGACCTGCTGATCGGTTTTGGCTGGCCGGTGAGTTCGCCATAAGCGCCAACCAACAGGTAGATTTTCTCAGGCGGTTTCTATCGTATGATCTTCCCGTTTCAACAGAAAATATCAATACTGTAAAATCGCTTATTGTGTTGGATTCAGGAGAGACTTATAAGCTGAGTGGTAAAACAGGCGGAGGTAGTTTGCCTGATGAGAAGTACGTTATGTGGTTGGTGGGTTACGTTGAAAACAACAACGGCAGTTATATTTTTGCCATGAATTTTGTTACAGACGACTTCACAGGTACACAGGGAGCGCGAATGGAGATTACCCGTGAAATTTTAAAGGAGTTGAAAATTATACCTTAAGTGATGGAGGATATTAGTGTATTTACAGATAAAAGTCATATTCCGGAAACAGATGAATTGGAGGAAAAACTGGGTGCAACTTACCCGCTTTGGCAACAATTGCATGAGCATGTAACAGGAAAAGTTCCCAAATCCATTAGTGAATGGAATTATCCGGGTAAAAAATACGGGTGGAGCTATCGGATTAAGGATAAAAAAAGAGCCATCATTTATTTTTTGCCCCGGGGGGGATATTTTAAGGTGGCATTTGTATTCGGGCAAAAAGCCTATGATGATATTATGCAAAGCGAAATATCAGGAGATATAAAACTTCAGTTACAACAGGCACACAAATATGTTGAGGGGCGGGGGATAACCATACCGGTGAAGAGTTCCTCAGTTTTTAAGGATATAAAGCAACTGGTTGAGATTAAATTAAGGTATTAATTTTAAAAGATACTAACATGTATATGAACCAGTTCTTTTTGATTTGCAATTAGAAGATCTGGGTATAAATATCTGTATCCTACTTTTTAAAATCCAAAACGTGATGAAATATCGTATCTTACAGCCCTGAGTATCATCCCTACCTGCCAGCCGCTGTTTATCCCAGCCAGAATACTAAAACCTTCCAGGTTATCAAAGTGCGGGCGATATCCGACTATGATGCCTGGTACTTATTGCATTCTCAGTCTGTTAGTAATCTCATTCTTCTTTTGATTATCAATTGCGTCACAAATCATGATGTACTGGTACAATATATCCTTATTCTTCAAACACATCTTTATCAATCTTCCGCTTGCCAGGGAAGTAACTCCTTCGTTTTCAATGTTCGATATTGTATTTTTACTAAACCCTAAAATCAAGCTTAGCGTAGATGCGGCAATATGATATTTAGTTCTAAAATCAACAATCTCCGATGGTGCAGCAGCTCCTTTTGCAATCATGTAAGCACTCTTCAATGCTTTCATATTTCTATTCATTTGCACCTTTGTGTAATGCTTGACTTTCTCACTTTTATCAATCATACCAGTTTCTTCATCTACTTTGTAATCCAGGTAGTACACTTCCTCATAAGATAATTCTAATCCTTTAAATTCTTTATTTACAGTCTCTCTAAACTCAACTGTAGGTACATTCTCTCTGGTTAATACTTTCTTTGCTTCCATGACATTATTTTTAAATGGCTGATTCATTTTGAAATCAGGAATATGATTAGAAAAAATCAAAATTTGCAATCCATCATTCTCAAGCCCGTATTTTAAATAAATTTCAAGTTCTTCTCTGCCAACTATAGCTCTAAATGCACAAACATTAAAATCACCTTTTCCTGAAGGATCAATTCCCCGATAATAATTCTCAGGTGAAAGATTCAATATTGCATACTCAATATTTTCAACGGTAATTTCATATTCAAGCATTAAATCCTGTAATTCAAAATTTACTTTCCCGTAAAGGTAATCTCCACGCCATTGGAGATTCTTTCTTTTGTCTCTCGTAGAAATTTTTGAACTATAGCAATATTATCAGCTGTATAAGGCAATTCAATCATAGTACATACCTTTACTACAAAGATAATAAATTTAATATAATTCCCAACCATTGGGAATTATACTTCAAAATCACTTCATTTTTATTCTAAATTACGATGGGAGTGTTTTTTGGCTTGCGTCCAATGAATTCATAAATAGAAGTGTTTGCAATAGAACGGTAATAATATTTAACCACGAATGCACTATTAAAGAGGATGCATTATCGGACAGCCTCTCTTAATACTCACAAATTTGATTTGAGTTTTGAATTAAAACTAGACACAGTGGATGAAGGTTTCATTTACTGATGGTTGTCTTTGGATAAAGAGAACCATAAGTAAATACGTACTATCAAACAGCACAATAGAGCAGATTACAAATTTTTTTCAGATGTCAATGCGTTATAAATCAATTAGTCACAATTTTTATAACTATCAATCTAATCATATTACTATAAAAATAGTTGTATGATTAAAAAAATAGTTATATTTGCGACATGAAAGAATTAACAAAAGCAGAAGAACAAGTCATGCGCTACCTGTGGAAGCTTGAAAAAGCCTTCCTGAAGGACATCATTGATGAATTTCCTGAACCTAAACCAGCCTATACCACTGTTTCTACAGTGATTCGTGTATTGGTAAAGAAGAAATTCATCAATTATAATACGTACGGTAAGGTTCATGAATACTACCCGGCTGTATCAAAAAACGATTATTTCAGGGCTCATTTTAAAGGAGTGGTGAAGAACTTCTTTAGTGGTTCTGTAAGTAATTTTGCATCATTCTTCACACATGATGATGAAATAAGCCTTACCGAACTTGAGGAAATGAAAAAGATGATACAAAAAAGAATGGATGAATTAAATGATAACAATGAATAGCTTACTGTATGCGCTCCTGGAGATAAGCACAGTGTTTACCCTGCTCTATTTGTTTTATATATTTTTCTTGAGCAGGCTGACATTTCATAGCCTTAACCGGGCCGTTCTTTTAAGTATTGTTTTTGCATCTGTCCTTATACCTTTCATGCGTATTGGTAATTTACCGCTGCTACAGGAGAACCTCCCGATTCCTGACTTTACCGCTGAATTTATAACAACAGCCGGTGGTGAGAGTCAAAATGAGCATGGATATTCCTGGCCCGGCCCGGTTACATTTGTTGCATGGGTTTATTTAATGGGTGTGGCTGTTTTTCTTTTCCGGCTTGTTTCAAGTGCTTTAAAGTTAATTCTCTTCATTGAGCGGGAAAGATCAGCCAATCATCATAAAACTATTTTTACAACAAATTTTCCGGATGCATTTTCATGCTTCAGATACATTTTTCTTCCTGAAGGTCTATCAGAGAAAAGCCGGGAGTTGATTATCCGGCATGAGGAGATGCATGCGAAATACTATCATACCCTTGATTTGATTCTTGTGGAACTGTTTACTGCTTTTTTATGGTTCCATCCTTTTGTTTATTTCTTTCGAAAATCCGTCCGCGCTGTGCATGAATTTCAGGTAGATCAGCATATGGTTAAAAATGCGGTAAGCCAGAAAGCTTATTTGCAGCTTTTGATGAAAAATTTGGAGATTTATCGTCAGCCAGTGGGTTTTTACAATTATTTCTATGGTATAACACTTAAAAAACGATTAAAAATGATGTTACATAATAAATCACATAAAGGATTAAAATTCAGATACCTGCTTCTTTTACCTTTGGCAGGAATATTAATCATGTCCTTTGGCATAAGGCATACGGACAAACCTGATTATTTTCCGTTGAAAAAAGGGAGTTATGAAAAGATCACTTCTACTCATGGTGAGGTGTTTAAAAATCCCATTACACAAAAAGTGGTCACGCATAAGGGCCTCGATCTTAAAGCACCTGAAGGAACAACAGTTTCTGCTGCCGGTAGTGGTAAGGTATTAAAAGCTACCCTTAAAGAGGGATGGGGAAACCTTATTGTCATTGACCACGGCAATGGCTATGAAACGTGGTATGCGCACCTGCAGGGTTTTGATGTTGCAGAAGGAGAACGGGTAACACGTGGACAAAAGATTGCCAGGGTAGGGAATACCGGTTATTCAACAGGTCCGCACCTCCATTTTGAAGTGCGGTTGAATGGCGAAAGTATTGATCCATTTGAAGTTGTTGAGCAGCAATAATACTTGCATTCAACATTAATCTTCTTAGAAAGGAGAGAAAGCTTAGGTTTTCTCTCTTTTTCAATAAAGACATTTTTAAATATTCTCTTTTTCTATGGCGGATGCATTTAAAATATTTGCTACATTTGAGTACAAATGAAACCTTATAATGCATAAAATCCCATGAAATATATTTTTTTATTTTTTGCTGTTTTCGTTTACTGCAGCCTTCACGCCCAGGACTATCCTGAAAAAGAGATCAAAACGGAAGTAAATGCCGTAACCGTATTTATTGAAGGTGCGCAGGTTACTCGTACCGAAAAAGTAACCCTGGCAAAGGGTATTACAGTGCTTAAATTTACTGGTCTTTCTCCTTTTATTGATGCTAAAAGTGTGCAGCTTAAAGCTTCCGGGCCGGTTACAGTACTGGGTGTAAACCATCAGCAGAATTATTTGCAGGAAGAAGCAAAATCTGCTGAACTGAAAGCACTGGAGCAGAAACTGGAAACCCTGAATGAAAAGATACAACTTGAGAATACCCACCTGGCTATCATCAGAGAAGAACTGGAGTTTCTAAACCAAAACCGGGTAATTGGTGGGAAAAATGAAGCCACAAGTGTGGCCAACCTGCAGCAGGCTGCAGATTTCTATGCTTCCCGCCTGAAGGCCCTTAAAATGGAAGAGATTGATAGACAAAAAACGCTGAGAACACTCCATGAGCAGGAGGGTGATATTGAGCGCCAGATTAGGACTATTACAAGCCAGAAAGAATTCCCGGCAGGGGAAATCCTGGCCAAAGTTGAAATGCACGAGTATGCTACCATTCCCCTTGAATTATCTTATGTAGTTGGCAATACCGGATGGTTTCCTTCTTACGACATTCGTGCTGAAAACATCAACGAACCCGTTCAGTTGATTTACAAAGCCAATGTGCAGCAGGATACCAAGGAAGACTGGGACAATGTGAAGCTGACCTTTTCTTCTTCTAATCCAAATGTTTCCGGCGTAGCCCCGGAGCTACAGCCCTACTACCTGAATTTTAATTCCCGACCTCCCGTATATGGCAAAACCATTAACAGTGTACGGGGGAGAATTTTTGATGCTGCCACCCGCGATCCACTCTCCGGCGCTACTGTGCAGGTGGAAGGTTCTACTATAGGCACGGTAGCCGATATGGACGGAAATTATCAGATTACCATTCCATCTTCTTCAAGCGAGCTTACGTATTCATATATTGGGTATATTTCACAAACCCTTCCGGCAAACCGGGAGGTAATCAATGTGGCCCTGGAGGAAGATGAAGTAGCTTTGGAAGAGGTTGTTGTAGTTGGGTATGGTAACCGAGAAAAGAGAGAACTTACAAGTTCATCTCAAAGTTTTGCGGCTGGCGTAAAAATTGAAGATGATGCAATTCGCATCCGTGGTGTTGCCAGCCGACCCATACCCGTGGAACAAGATCAAAAACAAACCACTGTAAGTTTTGAAATCAGTAAACCTTATACCATTAAGTCCAACAACAAAAATTATTCGGTAGATATGGCAGTTTATGCATTACCGGCATATTACCAGTATTACAGTGTTCCAAAGATAGACAGAGATGCTTTTCTGCTGGCGCACATCAGCAACTGGGAGCAATACAACCTGATGGAAGGTGAAGCTAACATCTTTTTTGAAAATACATACATTGGCAAAACACTTCTGGATGTGCGTTATGCATCTGATACCCTTGAAATTTCTTTAGGCAGAGATAAAAATATTGCAGTTAAGCGTGAAAAAATAAGGGATTATACCTCAAAGCAATTTATCGGCAGTAAAAAAGAAGAGAAAATTGCCTGGCAGATTACCGTTAAAAACAATAAAAACCAGGAAATTGATATGATTGTACTCGACCAGGTACCTGTATCCACGGTAAGTGAAATAGAAGTGGAGGTAAATGATATTTCCCGTGCCAAATTCGATGAGGAAACCGGTGAAGTGAAATGGGATTTTACCTTAAAACCCGGAAAAGAGGAAATCTTTACGCTTAAATACAATGTGAAATCGCCCAAACAGCGACATGTTTTTATAGAATAATACTTTCCGGCCGGGTTTTATTGTTACTATGTTAAAATCAGGGTTCAAAATTTATAAAATTACAATTCCGTTGATTTATAAAGTATATGTGATTAAACGGCCGGCAATATCCATTTGGCCAAAGCCCATCTTTTCGCGTATGTAGACCAGTGTTTCCTCCTGGTAAATGAATACATGTGTCTGATCATTTTTATAATACCAGGTGTGGAAATTAATAGATGGGTTATAGATGTCTGTCATACAAAACAGTTTTCCCCCGGGTAAAAGCATTTTTTTTAATTCTGTAAATGATTTCTGTGGATAATGAAAATGCTCAATCACTTCACAACAAACAATGTAATCATACTGGACATGCAGAAGCTCGGGAAAAGGATGAAAAAAAGGATCGTATTGTACGATATTAAACCCTTTTTCCAAAAGCATGGCAGAAATAACAGGAGCTGTGCCTGCCCCATAATCAAGTCCTTTTTGCGAAGGATTACATTGGTTAAGAACGGCTTGGGTAATTGGAGAAACAAAATTTCGGTAACCCGGATCCTGTGTATCATTATTATGTTCCAGGTAGCGGGCTTTTTCACTTTCGGCATCGGGAACAAAAGAAGAATGAAGAAAGATACCATGGCAGCCCTTGCACTCAAAATAAACCCTGGGGGCTTTATCATAAAAAATGGTTGATGCATTGCTGCAAAGTGGACAGGAGGGGTTCTCCATTAGTGAGAGCAATTTACACAGTAAAGGCTTTCAGGGCGAAAAAGTAAGCGTCCGAGTGGGATAGGTTGCCGGCATTTGAGGCATTTTCCGAAATTTTCCTTTCCTACCTGACCCAAAACCTGTTGTAAGTTTTTAAGCTTTTCGCGTGCCTGCCTTAAAGATGCTTCGGTAATGCTTTTATTGTTTATGGCATCCATGCGCGAAATTCTTCCTATTGCCACATCTGGCTCAACAGGTCCGGACATCGATTTATATTCTTCAATAAGGTTTTCCGTTTTCGCTATTTCTTTTTGAATTTTTTCTCTTATTTCTTCCTGATCCATTTTCAAGTACTTTACTTTATCGTAAAGATAACAAAAAACCTAAAGCTCTTAGGAAACTTCAGTAAGCGAGCGTTTGATAATAAAGGTAAATTAATAAAGTAAGGGCATCTTTTCCTGATGAAGCCAACCAGCCTGGCTCTCATACTCCACAAAATAAATGTTTAAATCTGCCTGGCTCTCATAAGAAACAAAGAAAACTGTTTTATCGGCCTGACTTTCATACCGGGTAAAATACCATTTTCCATTGTTGCTTCCGGCCTGACTTTCATAACTTACTTTGTAAACCTTTAAATCTGCCTGACTTTCATATTCAACCACATATATTTTAACATCTGCCTGGCTGGCATAGCCCACAGAGTATACTTTTTGGCTGTACGCCTGAAAAGTCAGTAAAAATAAACCTGTGAAAATTATTACCCTCATTTTACACAATCATTTAATTCTTTATACAGGGTGCAAAGAAAAAATGTTTGCCCGGGCAGGTGGTTTTTAAAAAATAGTTATTAACAATGAGCTGAAAAATGCAGGTTCATTATGGATTTTCTACCTGATATAAAAATTGCATCCTGAGATGGTTGTCGGTTATTTCCCAAATCCTCCAGGTAGTTCGCATTTGTCCACCCCAGAATGGCACCTGCATGGTTAAAACCGAATCTGAAACCTGCCAGACACCTTTACTATCAGCATATACCACCGGTGGGGTAGCACAAGGGCCGGCAATAGCCCGTAAAATTAATTGATTATCCGGAAGAAACTGAATTCCGTAAGTATCCTTTATTAATCCGGAGGAACGTTTGTATGAAGTTATGCTATCCCCATATACAGGATCAACCCAGGTTCCGGAGAGATATGAAGTCTGTTTTTCGCCGCTTAGCTCAGGATACTCACATGAATTTAACAAGAACAAGGTGAGTATGCAAATGAACGCAGATGAAAATCTTTTAATACGCATTATAATATATGTTTATCTATAGGATGCAGTTAAGATAAAAATGGTTGCGCGAAGGTGTTTAAAGCAAAAAATACCCACAACCGGGTATTTTATTTCTCCTATAGTTATTGTTTTTTTGTAAAACCTAAATTATATAGATGAAGCCGCAGCGAAAAGCCAAAAGGTGCATCAGTAAATAAAAGTACTGAAGAGCATAACGGACGCAGTCTGAGTTGGGGAGAAGGTTCGTACAAGGATTATATGTATTGGCGTGCAGCTGGCTTTGTAGGGTGGATTACTTCATAGTATAAGATATTTTTTTGGGAAGTACTAATGAACATGATAAGGGCGTGAGAAGCGCGCAGGGAGCTGCGCGCTTTTTCTATGTTCATACTGTTCTTGTAGCTTCGGGCATTCGCTGCTGAACATCGTTCAATTGCTCCATACTTTCAATTCCAAGGGTAAAGGCGTCTACAAAAGGATGATTAAATTGAAATTTAAGGCATTCGTCTTTTTGATTTGTCAATCGACCGGCACCATAAACCTTCATTGTAATTATGGCTTTGCCATTGTTTTTCATCCGTTGCAAAACTTTTGTAACAGTTTTAACATCAGCATCCATCCTAATTGCGCCGGGGTTAAACCTTGCCAGATCTACCTGCACCCACGGTTCATCAGCAGCGGTTTTTAGGGCAGCAAGGGAATGGCAGGAGATGCCGTGTGCCCGTATTTCTCCATTTTTCCGTGCTTCTGATAAAACATCCATGGCCCCTGCATATTTTTTATTCCAATTGCCATCTTTTTCTGCATGCAGCAATATGATATCAATATAATCAGTTCCAATTTCAGACTTAAACCTGTCAATATCAGCCCGCACCTCCGCGGGATTTCGTGAAGTGGTTTTGGTAAGTATGGTAATTTTTTCCCGGGGCAAAACTTTTAAAGCTTCCTTTAAATGCGCATGTGAACCGTATTGATCAGCAGAATCCCAAAAGGTAATGCCGGCATCAAATGCTCTTCGTAAAAGGTCTGGTAATCCATCCATACCCAGTTGCCGGGTTTGATTCGAGCTGTTGTTCCAACCATTGGTCCCTGTACCTATGGCCATGCGGGAGGTTTCAATACCTGTTTCACCCAATACTATTTTATCACCCGGATGCTTCCCTACTTTTCCGGCATAAAGGGTTTCCGGTAATGCCGATACAAATGTTGCACCCAGTAAGGTGTTTTTAAGAAAAATTCTTCTTTTCATAATCCGGGTTTATTTATTAAACATCTGAAACAGGAAATCGTTTGTTTGGTTTTGCTGACAGGTTAAAAATTTCTTCAGCTCTTATGTTCCATTATCATTTCTCTTAATGATTTGTGTGGCCTTCCTGCTGCCTTATGGTAATCAGAAGCGACATCAAATTCACCTTTTTGAATAGCCTCGTAAATTCCACCTACAATAGTTCCCAGCAAATCGCCCAGTGCTTCACGACGTTCATTCATAAAAGAATCCACATCATTTTGCCGGTAAGAAAGGTCAAGGTTATAAATCTTATTAATTTCATCAACCAGTTGTTGCTGCGTCACCGGCTCTCCCACCAGATTGTATATAGAACCATTATGCTTTTCTTCCGTGAGTAATTTAACATATGCCACAGCCAGTTCCTTCCGGCTGGTATAAGGGCATTTACCTTCACCTGCACAGTTCTTTATTTCGCCTTCAGCTGTATATGTTTCAAGATAATCCAGATCTGGATCGATATACAAGCCATTCCTACCTATTACCCAGTTAAGATTTGATTCTTTAATCAGTTTTTCCGCATATCGGTTGCTTTGCACAATGGGGCTAAAAGCCGTTTCTGTTTCGGGTCCGGTTATGGAGGTGTACACAATTTTCTTCACCCCATTTTCCACGGCAGCTTCAATCACATTCCGGTAATGTTGTTTCCTTTCTTCCGGCGGAGCCATACTGGAAATGAGCAACATAACATCAGTATCTTTAAGCGCCTTTGAAAAGTGCGCTTTTACGCTGTAGTCTCCTTCACAAATTTCAATATCAGTATGTATTACCTTATCGGTGCTCCGGGCAATAGCCCGAATATTTTCTTTTGGAAATGATTTTTTCAGCTCTGAGATGATAGCAGATCCGAGATTGCCTGAAGCTGCTGTTATGGCTATCTTCATAATAATCAATTTTGGTTAAACCATCGTAATAATAGTTGCATACTTCAAAAATCCATATTATTAAATGCATTAATTAAAATAATAACTAAAAAACACCGCTAAGTAACATTTGTTGAGAAAACCTTGGCGCAGCATACCATTGACAGGAATAACTTGCAAAAATTATATATAGCATCCAAAACATTCAACCCGCTTTGGTAATACCAAAACACCTGCTGGTTCAAAATTCAGACTAAAATAACTCATCCCCTCATTTATTCAAATATATTCTGTGGAGGAGATTCTACACATGTTGCATAGAATGAAAATTTTGGATACCTGACAAAAACATAAAGGCATGATAAACAAGTCATTATGTATTAAGTAGGATTTTGGCAAAGTATTTTCATATAAGTCATCCTAATCTAATAAAAAAAAGGAGATAGCATGAAAATTCAACATAAGTTTGTAATTCTTGGTGGTGGAACCACGGCAGGATACGCAGCAAAAGAACTGATCGAGCAAAAAGCAGACGGAGAAAACATTGCGATTATATCAGCAGAAAACACAATACCTATGAATCGGCCTCCCCTTTCTAAAGGCTTTTTAAAAGATGAGATGAAAGAGGAGAAAACTTATATTAGAGATGAGGCCTTTTACAACGACAATGGTATAAACCTGTATCTGGAAACCCGGGCGTTGGAATTTAACCCAAACAACAAAACCATAAAAATTGGCGAAGATGAATTCATTGAATATCAAACGCTATTGATTGCCACAGGAGCTTCTCCAATTATTCTTGATATACCCGGAAAAGATCTTGAAGGCGTTCATTATTTAAGAAGTGTTGATGATTCTAAAGATATAATGGAAAAAGCCAAAAAGGCCAAAAAAGCAGTGGTAGTAGGCGGAAGTTATATTGCCACTGAAACAGCCGCGGCTCTGCATAAACATGGCGTAAAAGTAACCATGGTTTACCCCGAGAAGCATTTATTGGGAAATTTTTCAGTTGAAGAAATGGGAATATTTTTCGACCAGATGTTTGAAGAAAAAGGGATTGAGTTGATTCCGGATCATGAAGTAACGGAATTCAAAGGTGAAAACCATGTAGAAATTGTAAGATTAAAACATGGAAAAGAGTTTGACGCTGATATGGTTGTGGTTGGTGCCGGCGTAAAACCAAATACTGAATTATTTGAAGGCACTGGCCTGGAACTTTATAATGGTATTGTGGTAAATGAATATTGTGAAACTAATTTCCCCAATGTTTTTGCCGCTGGAGATGTAGCACGTTTTCCTGATAAAATATATGGCGGATACAGAAGAGTAGAACATTGGGAAAATGCCTTTGAGATGGGCAAAAATGCCGCTCATTCCATGCTCGGATATCATGAGCCCTATGTGTTTGTACCCTACTTTTTTAGTGATATTTTTGATTTCTCTTATGAATTTTTTGGAGACGCCAATTTTGGCGAAGAGTATATAATCCGGGGCGATGTAAGCAAGGGAGATTTTTCTGTTCTTTGGTTTAAAGAAGCGGTACTACAAGCAGCATTTGTAAGTGGAAAACGACCGGAAGAGGAAACGAAAAAAATTAATGAATGGATATTAAACCGTACATTACTGAATACAGAAGTTATGGAAAGAACTGAAGTTCCTTTTGAAGAAGCAGCTGTATAAAAACTATATAGAATTACTTAATATTATAAAAACAGGCTTCCAAAAGCCTGTTTTTTTATTTCTTCTTCTTTTTCCAGGGCCAGCGACCAGTTAATTCCACTTCCAGTGAAAAGCTGAGGAATGTACGGATAATAACAATCAGTCCCAGAACAGCAACCGTATGAAATGTAAATTCAACGGCAACGGTATGAATAATATCTGCGGCCACCAAAAGTTCCAGTCCCAAAAGAATGCCGTGTCCCAATCTTTGCCTGATTTGCTGATAAACGTCTACGGAATAATCGCCTTTTAATACACGGGCTAATCCATATACCAAAATATATAGTACGACACCTCCGATTATTAAAATTCCAATTACTTCAATGCTATATGCAAACCACTCCGCAAATGTTCTTACAAACTCACTCATACAAAAATGCATTATTTAGAAATCAAAACTTCTCCATTATTTCTATTCTATTAGGATAACATTGCACTTTTGGCTTTGTTTTATACTTTTAAATTAATAAGATGTAATTTATTGGAGGTTTCATAATTAATTAAGAACTTTGAACAACATGCGATTATCTCTGCAAAATCAATGAAATTTTAACAACATCATCATCAGACATTTAATATTATTGATTTCTTTTGGGTTATTGATTGGAACAAATACATTGTTTTCCCAACAGGAAATTTACGTGTACCTTTTTCCCGGACAGGGTGCGGATGAGCGGATATTTGACTCCCTCACTTTTGATACTTCATATAAGATTACTTATGTACCCCTTACAACACCTGCCAGGGGAACAACTATGGAAGCCTATGCAAAAAATCTGGCTAATCAGATTGATACCACAAAAAGAATTATTCTTATTGGTGTTTCTTTAGGCGGTATGATTTGCACTGAAATTAATGAGATGCTGAATGTAGAGAAAACCATTATCATTTCAAGTGCAAAGAGCCAACATGAGCTGCCTTTGCGGTATCGTTTTCAGAGATACATTCCTTTATATGCCATAGTGCCAGCACCCCTTTTTGTGTTAGGAGCCAAAATACTCCAGCCAATTGTAGAACCTGACCGGAATACAAGCCGGGATGTATTTGTAGACATGCTTACCGCAAAATCACCCCGCTATATGAAAAGAACTGTGGCCATGATTATCCGCTGGAAAAGGATTTCCCCATCCCAAAACATATATCATATTCATGGAGATAATGACCATACCATACCTATAAGAAATGTGCAGGCAGATACAGTGCTTATAAACGGATCGCACATGATGACAATGACCAGGGGTGGAGAAATAAATAAAATAATTCAGGAGGTTTTAGCTGATAAATAGGTAATTGTAAATATTTAGTGAATGTCATTTTAGAGTATCCAGAAATCATTAGTTCAGAATCGTTTTATAATCGCTTAAGTTTGTTTGAAGCAGAACTTATTATTCTGATTTCTGCCATACTATTAAATTATTGGTTCCACGAATTTAATGGTTACTTGCAATTTGTTTATGTATGGTTGAAATATAAATGTAGTTTATATATTGTATTTTGGATTTCAGAAGCTGGAAATTTATCAGCTTGGTAAAGGATATTTATAAGTTAAGCAGTTCTTTTCCCCAGATGAAAAGTATGCTTCTGTACAGCAAATAAATAAAGCAGCAGTTTCAGTTGCCTCTAATATTGCAGAAGGAACAAGCAGGAATGGTTACCAGGAGAAAATACATTTATGGGGTATCCAATCAAAACCCGTGATATGAATAGGATAAAATATTGTTAGAAAAGCGGCAGAGCCGCAAAATATTTGTAGTAACAATTAATACAAAACCAAAGGTAGGTGCAACGCACCGTGATATATAATTCTTTGAAATATTTCGGTGCGCTGCACCTT
>JBEPYD010000047.1:0-15193 GCA_041641575.1 Bacteroidales bacterium | reverse complement strand
CAGGGTCTTTAAAACAATTAAAACCTATTTTTCTTACATAAAACCTATTCTTCTGTTAACGCAGTTTTATAATCAATATCAATTACTACGGTTGTACCCGTATTGTCAACAGACACATCAGCACTCTCAACAAGTATAAGGTAATATTCGCCATTATATTCGGTAGCAAGTACATCATTGTAAGTACCATCCTGTCCGGCTGAAACATCTTCATAGCTCTGAATAGCATCAGCTTCATCAACCGCGGCTACAAGCTCATCATAGGTTTGTATGTCATCCCAGTCAGATTCATTTAAACGAACAAATTTTTCTGCATCATCTATTTCAATTTTTACAAAAAACGCTTTTTCAATATTAATTTCCCATTTTAATCCAAACATATCCAAGCCAGTTGCCGGGTTGGCACCTTCACTTCTCCATGTATGATCAATAGCTGCAGTCAGCATCACGGATGCATCAGCCATAATTTCAAAATTTCTTGATGTGGTTTGATTATCGTTATCCGTGGCTTCCACTTCAATAGTTATATCACCGGTAATATCCTGTATATCAAATACAAAATCATATACACCATCAGCACCCTCGGTTACCGGGCTACCTGCATTAAAGGAAACAATGGCATCCCCTATCTGGGTTTCTCCGATATCATCAACGGCAAAGAGTTTCACCTCATCCAGTCCGGCCTCGGCCGTAATGGTTCCAGTAATGGTGTATGAACTAACACCAGGATCAAGAGTAGCTTCGGTTACTCCATTGGTAAAAGAAATCTGGGGAGCCAGAGATGATTCATCTTCACAAGAAGTGAATATTCCCATAGTTCCAATTATTAGTGCAGTAAATAGAATGTTTATTCTTTTCATAACTTAATTTAATTTAATTATACAATAAAAATTTACACTATATCCCTCACACATTTTCCTTCTGTTTGTATTGTGTAAAAGAATACTTTTTAATTGCCACAAGAAGTTCAAAGGCTATGCCAAAGGCAAAATTTTGAAAAAAAAGAAATTACACAATATATACATAACTCTCTGTTTATATGTCGTTTAATTACATACACACATCTATATGACCATATCAAACCAGGATATTGAAAAAAAAATGGGGAGCAAAATGCTCCCCAGGTGTGTAATTATTATAACAGTGGTGAAAAATTTCTACAGTAGGAAACTCAAAAGGATACCAGCCGCAACGGCAGACCCGATTACACCGGAAACATTCGGCGCCATAGCATGCATAAGCAGGTGATTGGTGGGATCTTCCTTTAACCCCTCGGCCTGCACTACCCTGGCACTATCCGGAACAGCAGATACCCCGGCTGCACCAATTAGCGGATTGAGTTTGTTCTCTTTGGAAAGGAATACATTCATCAGTTTTGCAAACAACAGTCCTCCTGCTGTTGCAACCATAAAAGACAAAGCACCCAACACAAAAATAAGCATCGAATCGGGTGTGAGGAATACATCGGCTTGTGTGCTGGCACCTACGGTGAGTCCCAACAGGATGGTTACAATATCAATAAGTGAATTACGTGCGGTATCTGCCAAACGCTTGGTTACTGTTGACTCTTTAAGCAAATTTCCGAAGAATAGCATACCCAACAGAGGCAGGGAACTGGGCGAAAGAAATGCGGTTAAAATAAGTCCGATGATCGGGAATAATATTTTTTCCAGCTTAGATACTGCCCTGGGCGGTTTCATGCGAATTTTGCGCTCGCGTTTAGATGTAAGCAGTTTCATAATAGGCGGCTGAATAACGGGCACAAGCGCCATATAAGAGTATGCCGCAATGGCAATGGGGCCTATCAGGTTCCGTACCGTGGTTCCATCGGCCAGTATGTTGATGCCATTTGCCAGTTTAGAGGAAAGGAAAATAGCCGTAGGACCATCTGCTCCGCCAATAATACCAATGGCACCGGCTTCAGGAGCGGCAAAACCCAATGCAAGCGCCCCGAGAAACGTAAGGAAAATACCAATCTGAGCGGCAGCGCCCAAAAGCATCAGCCTGGGATTGGAAATCAGGGATGAAAAGTCTGTCATGGCACCAATTCCCAGGAATATAAGCGGCGGATAAATCCCTTTTACCACGCCAAAGTAGAGATAGTTCATCACACTTCCTTCCTGGTAAATTCCAAGTTGTATGTTAAACCCGGCATCCTGGAAGAAGGGGACATTTCCTATGATGATACCGGTACCAATGGGTATGAGCAGCAGCGGCTCATAATCATATTTAATGGCCAGGAATATAAAAAACAGCCCCACCAAAATCATTATCAAATGACCCGGAGTGGCATTCCTGAAGCCGGAGTAATCATAAAATTTCTGTAAGCCCGCCATTGCGCCGGCATCATGTTTAAGGTTGCTGCCAACTACACGTCCTTCCTGTTCTGTGGTAATTTCAGTAGTATCCTGCTGAATTTTCCCGGAGGCAGATGGGCCAAAAAAAGCGGCCCGCAATCCTGCCAGTACAGCAATGATTGCAATTATTGTAAGTAATTTTCTCATGAAATATTTCTTAATGCTTGTTTTGAATAATAAGTCTGAATACTGTTTCTCAACTACAATACCTCAACAAGGGTATCTCCCTGCAATACAGTATCTCCGGGCGAAACAAGAATTTTTTCAATGACACAATCTTTTTCGGCCAAAACATTATTTTCCATCTTCATGGCCTCCATAACCAGGATTCGCTGATCCTTTTTCACAATATCACCTGCTTTTACATCAATTGAGATGATGCTTCCCGGCAGCGGAGCCGTAACAGCTGAAGTTGTGCCTCCGTCTTTTTTCTGAATATCAGATTTATCAGGCTTGGGAACAGAAGGCCTTAAAAGTGTGGGAGTTTTACTCTTCTTCACTTCACGGTGAATTTCAACTTCGTAAGGTGTTCCGTTAATTTCAAGTTTGGCCACATTGTCTTCAATGGCATCCATTTCTACCTCATAGGTGTTGCCATTAATGGTGAATTTATACTTCTTCACTTCTATATTTTTTAGTTAAAAATTATTGTTAAACAAACTTTTGAATATTCTTCTGCTATATCCTGTTGAATGAGTTTCTAACATTATATATTTTAGAACTCCATGGAGAATAAGTTTTAGATACCCGTTTAATGGTAACAATGTTACTTTCATCATCATGGTACTCATTAAAATGCATATAGATTGCCATGGCAATAGCTGCATTCACCTCTCCCGATATGGATTGGCTCGACTGCAGGTTTTCTTCTTCACGTACTTTTCGGTCTCTTCTTTTCTGTCCAATGCGTGAAAATCCACGTATAACCCGAGGCATGTTATAAAAAACAGTATACAGCATTACCAAAGCGATAAAAACAATCAGGTATCCTAAAATAGCTACCATGATGTTTGAGCTTGTGATAAAAGAAAAATCGAACTGGACTGCTGCAATAGTTGTCATAATATATTTAATTAAAGTGGCATATTGTTATGTTTCTTGGGGGGATTAAGCTCCTTCTTGGTAGCAAGGGTGCGCAATGCCCTGATGATGCGGAAACGTGTATTCCGGGGTTCAATTACATCATCAATATAGCCGTATTTGGCAGCTTCATAAGGTGTGGCAAACTTTTTACGGTATTCCTCTTCTTTTTGCGCAATGTAGTTGTCTGCCTCTTCTTTGGTCTCAAAGCTTGCAATATTCTTACCTTCCAGCACTTCAATAGCGCCTTTCGGTCCCATTACGGCGATTTCCGCGGTTGGCCAGGCATAATTTATGTCGCCACGTAATTGTTTAGAACTCATTACATCATGTGCTCCACCATATGATTTACGCAGGGTAACGGTAACTTTTGGAACGGTGGCTTCCCCGTAAGCAAACATCAATTTGGCACCATGTATAATAATTCCGCCATATTCCTGTGCACTGCCGGGTAAAAATCCGGGCACATCCACAAGGGTTACAATAGGAATGTTGAAAGCATCGCAAAAGCGTACAAAACGGGCCGCTTTGCGCGATGATTGAATATCCAGCACGCCTGCAAGGAAACTGGGTTGGTTGGCCACTACTCCCACGGGCATTCCATCAAATTTTGTAAACCCAATTACAATGTTACGGGCATAATGTCTGTGAATTTCGAGGAATTCATTATCATCAGCAATTTCATAGATTACATCGGTTACATCGTAAGGATGATTCGGGTTTTCAGGAATAATTTCGTTCAGGTTGTCACTCAAACGGTCAATGGGGTCAGAACACTCAGTAATAAACGGATCTTCAAGGTTGTTCTGTGGTAAATAACTAATCAGTTTTCTGATGATCAACAATCCTTCCTCTTCGTCATCAGCTACAAAATGGGTAACCCCTGATTTTGAGGCATGCACCTGCGCTCCTCCTAAATCCTCAGTGGAAATATCCTCACCGGTTACTGTTTTGGTTACCTTAGGACCGGTAACAAACATATAACTGGTTTTATCGCTCATAACTATAAAATCGGTAAGTGCCGGAGAATATACAGCGCCTCCTGCACAAGGGCCAAAAATGGCAGATATCTGTGGAATAACACCCGAAGCCATAATGTTACGCTGAAATATTTCTGCGTAACCGGCAAGGCTTCGTACACCTTCCTGGATACGGGCACCACCACTATCGTTGATGCCAATTACAGGTGCCCCAACTTTCATGGCCTGATCCATTATCTTACAAATTTTCTGTGCGAAAGTTTCTGACAATGAACCACCAAATACGGTAAAATCCTGTGAAAAAACATACACTACCCGGCCATCAATGGTTCCGTGCCCTGTGATAACACCATCGGAAAGGTAAAGCTGTTTTTCAAGTCCAAAATCGGTGGTACGGTGGGTAACAAACATATCGTATTCTTCAAAACTACCATCATCAAGAAGAATTTCAATACGTTCACGTGCCGTATGCTTGCCTTTTTTATGCTGGCTCTCAATTCTTTTTTCGCCACCCCCAAGTTTTGCCTGGTTGCGTAATTCAATGAGTTCTTTAATTTTATCCTGACTGCTGCTCATATAATATTGTATAAAATGATTGTAATTATTTGTCGCTACATAATTCTGTAAGTACGCCAAAAGTTGATTTTGGATGCAAAAATCCAATATTTAATCCTTCAGCGCCCTTTCTTGATGATTTATCGATGAGCCCAACGCCTTTATCATCGGCTTGCTTCAGGGCTTCGTCAACATTATCCACAGCAAATGCAATATGATGAATTCCCTGTCCCTTTTTTTCTATAAACTTACCTACTGGTCCTTCGGGGTCAGTAGATTCCAGAAGTTCAATTTTAGTTTCACCAACTTTAAAAAAGGCGGTTTTTACTTTCTGGTCTTTCACTTCTTCCACAGCATAGCACTCAAGGCCTAAAACACCTTCATAATATTTGATTGCTTCATCCAGGTCTTTTACTGCAATGCCAATGTGTTCAATGTGTGTTGGTTTCATGTTCTGTATATTTTAAAATTAAATAATCATCAATAACGCCAAATAAAAATTCCCTGAAATGCGCGTTTCTCTTTCAGGGTGTTAATTAAAAGTCGTACCAGCTTCGGGTTTCAAAGTTAGATGCTGACAAAAGTAATTATTTTGTTTGGGAAAAATAAATTTAACTGTTCTAAATATAACAGTAAAACGATGTTAAAAAGCAGAAATAACTTACAATATGTAAATATTTTAAATAAATATTCATTAAATCCATACTTGTATAAATATACAATCACGCTTATATCCTGTATATCAATCAATTATGGAATAAATAAAAATTGAATATCAATAATTTAGATGTATTATAAATTATTGTTGTTACCACTTTCAGGTATTTTTTTTACCAGCTGCCTTTTTAATGGCTTCATAAATTACCTCTTGTATCTGGGTACGTATATCCATGGTGATCAGCTTTGCATTATCCTGCGAAGGGTGTATACGGTTTGAAAGAAAGATATACACCAGGTTATAATCCGGATCAGCCCAGGCAATAGTACCCGTAAAGCCGGTGTGGCCAAAACTTGCATCGGAAGCGCTTTCACTTACAGGTCCGGGATCATCGCGGTCTATTTGTGGTTTATCAAAGCCGAGCCCCCTGCGGTTATCATGTTTGCAATTGTAACAACGGGTAAAATATTCCACGGTTTCCTCTTTCAGGTATCTTTTTCCTCCATAAGCCCCTTTTTGCAAAAGCATTTGCATCACAATGGCCAGATCACTGGCATTAGAAAACAGTCCGGCATGCCCGCTAATTCCTCCGAGCATGGCAGCACCCGGATCATGCACATAACCGTGAACCAATTGTTTACGAAAAAGAATATCGTCTTCCGTAGGCACTATCTTTGAACGCGGAAAGCGGTTTAATGGCAGATAACCAAGGGTATGTGCACCCAACGGGTGATAAAATTCGTGATACAAAAAATTATACATGGGTTCCTGCAGAATGTCTTCAATAATATCGTAAAGAAGGTAAAAACCAAGGTCGCTATACTTGTATTTTCCTTTTTTTGTTAAAGATGTATTAAATATGGTGTGGTAAATACTGTCGCGATACGAGTGCAGCAGGAAGAGATTATCAGCCACCTGGTTGGTAAAGATATTGTTATAATCGCGACTGTAAAGGCTATCAGCCAGTTTTACATGGCGTGCAGCATAAAACCCATCCGAAAGTTTAAGCGGATAATCATCAGACATTCTTTTACTGAAAATAGGTTGTTCAAAGCTCAAACCCTCAATCGTTTTTATATAAAAAGGTATCCAGGGCTTCAAACCAGCCTGGTGTGCAAGAATATCTGCAACTTCAAGTGTTCCGTAAGCGGAAGTATCCAGGTAGGGAATATAATCCTGAAGTGTTTTATCAATATCAAACCTGTCCTGCTCAAATAATTTCATTACCGCCAGTGTGGTGGCAGCCATTTTTGTTATCGAAGCCAGATCGTAAAGGTCTGTTACTTCCACTGGTGAGCGCTCAAGGTAGGTATGATAGCCAAAAGCTTTTTCATAAATCACTTTTCCATCCTTGGCAACAAGCACCTGGCAGCCGGGTGTTGCACGTTCATCTATTGCCACACGGGCAATGGAATCAATACGTCCCAAACTGGCACTGTCTATCCCCACATCTTCAGGAATGGTATAGCTAAGGCGTATCTTATCTTTGATGAATATGCCAGTGCCATAAGAAATGCTGTCTGTTACCGAAACCGGAAGCCTTCCCACAACAGGAATCCCCCCAAATACTCCCTGGGCAGCTATTTCCTGAGCCAGTGCTGTATTTTCATATGCCACCAAAATACTCTCAATGGTATTCAGTTCTCCCATTTTACCCACGCTGTATGGATTGGCAAACAAGGTTAGTATTACCTCATGCTCCTTAGCCACCCGTTGTATGAGCTGTACCCCTTCCGGCGGTATTCCAAAAGCTCGTGAAGGACGGCGGTCATTGCTATGAACCCCAATAATAATTAAATCATACTGCGCCAGGATATGGTAAAAGGCTTCGTATTGCGAACGGGGGGCACGGGAATTCAGGTGGTAATGCTTGATGTTACCGTATTTTGAAAGATATTTTTGAAAATTAGTGGTGGTTGCCGCCCCAATGGATAGTGATGCTATTCTTAAAGAATCGATAGCCTTTACGGGTACCAGTGATTTTTCATTTTTTACCAGGGTAAGGGATTTTTCATGAAGTTTCCTCAGGTTAAGCTGGTATGCGCGTTTGTTCAAATCCTCATAAAGACCTTGCTCCTCTACAGGCGTAAAATTATCAAGTCCGGTCCACTTTTTCACCCTTAGAATCCTTCGACACTTTTGGTTGATAACAGAATCAGGAATAATGCCTTCTTTGGCCGCTTCTTCAATACGATTAATGGATTCTGTTACGCGTTCAGGCATCAGGAGTATATCATTCCCAGCAAGATAAGCCCGCAAAGCCACTTCTTCCGGAGAAGCTGACAGTGCCACCCCTTCCATTCCCAGGGCATCAGTAACAACCAGTCCCTGGAAGTTCATCCTGGTGCGCAGTAGGGTGTCTATCACAAGCGAAGACAAGGTACTTGCGATACCCGGCGTAGAGTCAAGCGCCGGCACGTGTAAATGGGCCGTCATAATGGCAGGTACGCCATTATCAATGGCCGATTTAAAGGGGTATAATTCTATAGAATCAAGCCTGCTTATGTCGTGCTCAATCACCGGCAGGGTGTGGTGGGAATCATCCTGCGTATCGCCGTGTCCGGGAAAATGTTTTACCACGGGCACAATTTCATGCGACATTAACCCACGTGCATAAGCCACTCCTTTACCGGCAACATTAACCCGGTTTTCACCAAATGAACGGCTGTTAATTACAGGGTTTAGCTCATTATTATTGATGTCGATTACAGGGGCAAAACTCATATTTATCCCAAGCCTTTTTAATTGTTGCCCAATATGCGAACCCATGGTAAAAATGTAATCGTCGTCAGCAATGGCACCCAACAACAGTTGCCTGGGATATTTGATGGTGCTGTCGAGACGCATGGAAGGCCCCCACTCGGCATCCATGGCAATGAACAATGGTATTTCTGAAGCTTCCTGTACGCGGTTTACCAGTTGCACATGCCTTACCGGACCACCGGTAAAAAAGATGAATCCACCAATTTTATCCTGTTCAACAGTATTTATCAACTGGCGCTCGTAGGCCGGGGTTTTATCAGAATAGGCTGCAAGTATAAACGACTGTGCAATTTTTTCGCGCAATGTCATTTTCGCCATCAGCGAATCGGCCCAGGCAGGATCTTCAGAAAGGTAAGATGGTGGGAAATCCTTGCTGTATCTGTGCAGAAGGGCATTGGATTCGTTCCCGGAATAGCCAGTATTGAGTATGAAAAATAATAAAAAGAATAATGACCGATACACTCCTTTCATGCGCTCCTCTTGTTTATCAACATTTTTTTCAAATTATCTGCATTTTGTAATTATAGAATGTATAACCTGCATTTATTTTATATTTTACATTTCTATTTTTGCTAAAAGCGTGTAAAATTATATGGAATTACATGGAATAGCACAAAATTAAACACTCTTTTATCTAACGAAGTCCTGAAACAAATAGTTTCAAAGGCAAAGGCGATTTTCTTTCGATATCCACACCCAAAACAATTTGAAAAACACTAAAATTTTTTAAGTAGCTTGATTGGCAACAGATTAAAAGAAAATTTGATAAAATAGACTGATGATAAATTAGAGGCTTGCGTCAAACAAATGGTATCATGAGCTGTTAAAATTTTCTTCACTATTAGCACTCCAGAGGGGTAACAACTTTGCAAGTAGCCTCCCCGTAGCAACTACAAATTCTAAATGAAACGCCACCTCCACAGAAATTAAAACAGGTCACGCATTGGAAATGCGCGCCAGACGGGATCGCCCTAGCCTGTCTCTATTCCAGAGCCTGGAATGATCGCCACAAGTGGAAAACACTTACGGCAGGATGCAGGGAAAGCTGTGTAATCCAAGGATCTCTTTGCCAGGAGTGGAGTGGCATGAGTATTTTTTAAAACATTTAATTGAATCAGGTGTTAAAAATACGAAGTTGTATATTTATGCATTTAATACCCATATTTAACCGGTTTATTTCAAATACAAAAATTAAATTCATCAATAATGAAAAAAGTATTATTTCTGTTCAGCCTGCTTTTTGGATTATCAGCTCTTTTAGAAACAAAAGGAGAAGAAGCCCGCCTGTTGCGATTCCCCGCTATTCATGAAAATGTAATTATTTTCACCTATGCCGGTGATTTATATTCTGTTGATGCTACAGGCGGGACAGCCCGTAAACTTACTTCGCATGTGGGATATGAGATGTTTGCACGCATATCGCCCAATGGGCAAACCATTGCATTTACAGGCCAATATGACGGAAATACCGAAGTATATAAAATGCCCATTGACGGTGGCATGCCTGTACGGTTAACCTACACGGCAACTCTCGACAGAGATTTGATTTCTGACCGCATGGGGCCCAACAATATTGTAATGGCATGGACTCCCGATGGACAAGAGATAACCTACCGTTCGCGTAAGCATTCTTTTAATTCTTTCCGGGGTGCTTTATACAATGTGCCGCTTTCGGGTGGACTAAGTGATGAACTGCCTTTTGTAAACGGTGGTTTTTGTTCTTACAGCCCGGATGGAGGAAAAATTGCTTTTAACAGGGTTTTCAGGGAGTTTCGCACATGGAAATATTACAAAGGCGGTATGGCCGACGATGTTTGGATTTTTGACTTTGATTCCAAAGAGATTAAAAATATCACGAACCACGAAAGTCAGGATATTTTCCCCATGTGGATGGGGGACCATGTGTATTTCATTTCTGACAGGGATCGCACCATGAACATGTTCAAGTATAACCTGAACACGGGAAACATTGAAAAAGTAACCGAATTTACGGAATACGACATCAAATTCCCTTCCGCCGGATCGCGTTATATTGTATTTGAAAATGGCGGATACATTTACAAACTGGATACCCGCACAGATGAAATGGAGAAAGTATCCATAGAAATAAAGAACGATTTTGTCTGGGCCCGTGATGAAATTAAGGATGCCGCAGAAAAAATCCGGGACGCCGATGCATCGCCGAAAGGCAAACGTGTGGTATTCAGTGCCAGGGGAGAAATTTTCAGTGTACCTTCAGAAGAAGGCATCACTTATAACATTACCCACACACCAGGCGTGCACGAGCGGGATGCGGTATGGTCGCCGGATGGTAAATACATCGCTTATATTTCCGATAAAACGGGTGAATTTGAGATTTACATGGTGAAATCAGACGGCAGCGAGCCTCCTGTGCAGTTGACCAAAGGTGCAGATACCTACTATTACCAGATTAAATGGTCGCCGGACAGCAAAAAACTTCTGTGGAGTGACCGCAAGCTCCGATTACGGTATGTAGAGATTGACACGAAAAATATTACAGAAGTGGCGAAAGCAGAACGGTACTGGATTACCAGCTATAACTGGTCACCCGATAGCCGCTGGATAACCTACACTTCTCTGGCAGATAATGATTTTTCCGTTATTCACATTTATGGACTGGATGATAAAAAAAGCCACCAGGTAACGAATAAATGGTATTCATCTGGCTCGCCCAGTTTCTCGGCTGATGGTAAATACCTGACATTCACCTCCGACCGGGATTTCAATCCCATCTACAGTGAAACCGAATGGAATCATGCGTATGATGATATGGAAAGGGTTTACCTGCTTACTTTGCAGGAAAGTACGGAATCTCCGCTGGCTCCTGAAAACACGAAAGTAGAAACCGAAGAAACAGAAGGTGATGAGGACGGTAAAAAGGAAGAAGGTTCTGATGAAGAGGATAGCAATGTAAATATCGATTTTGAAGGGATTACCGAAAGAATTATCGATTTACCCATTGGTGCCTCAAGCTATGCATCGCCTTATACCATTGACGGGAAAGTGTATTATATGGAAATAGATGGAGGCATAAAAGCCAAAATGTATGACCTGGAAAAACAGAAAGAAACGGATCTTGGTAGTTTTCGGTTTTCCATCAATCCTGAGCATAAGAAAATGCTGGTGCGTACCGGTAGTCAAAAATATGCCGTGATTGACCTCCCCTCTTCTTCCGTGAGTATATCAGAAACCATTGACCTTTCTGATATGAAGGTAGAAGTAGATTATGAGCAGGAGTGGCAGCAGATATACGATGAAAGCTGGCGCCAGATGCGCGACTTTTTCTATGCAGAGAACATGCACGGGTTGGATTGGGATGCCATTTATGACAAATATAATGTATTGGTGCCGTATGCCCGTCATCGCGACGACCTCACCTACATTATTGGTGAAATGATTGGTGAACTGAATGTAGGCCATGCTTATGTGCAAAGTGGAGAACGGCCGGAAGTGGAGAAAATAAAAACTGGTCTGCTTGGCGCGAAACTGAGCAAACATAGTTCAGGGTATTTCCGGATAGATGAAATACTGCCCGGGGTAAACTGGGACAAAACCATCCGCTCACCACTGCAACTGGTAGGGAAAGATATTGAAGAAGGACAGTACATACTGGCCATAAATGGCGTACGCACCAATACCGTAGATAATATCTACAAGCTGCTGGTGGGCAAAGCCAGCCAAAAAGTGGAACTGACGATAGGAAACTCCCCTGATTTTGATAACGCCTTTAAAGCCATTGTAGTTCCCACTGCCAGCGAATCGCAACTTTATTATTATCGTTGGGTACAAAAGAATATAGAAACAGTTAATGAAGCCACGGATGGCCAGGTAGGCTATATTCACATTCCGGATATGGGACGTGGCGGTTTAAATGAATTTGCCAGGTATTTTTATCCGCAGTTAGATAAAAAAGCCCTTATTATTGATGACCGTGGCAATGGCGGCGGAAATGTGAGCCCCATGATCATTGAAAGGCTGCAGCGGGAAGTATACCGGGCAAGTATGATGCGCAATGTGGAAGTGGGACGGCCGGTGCCCCGCCAAACCATGATGGGACCGAAGGTACTGCTGGTAAACGGATACTCTGCCTCTGATGGAGATCTGTTCCCCTATGCATTTAAGCAACTTGATTTAGGAACGGTAATCGGCACCCGCACCTGGGGTGGTGTGGTAGGTATAACCGGTTCCTTACCCTTTATGGATGGCGCAGACCTGCGCAAGCCGGAATTTGCCAGCTATTCGCATGAAAAGAGTGAATACATTATTGAAGGCTACGGTGTGGATCCGGATATTGTAATCGACAACAACCCTTATGAAGCCTATATGGGCAAAGATGCACAACTGCAAAAAGCCATCGAGGTAATTATGGAGCAACTGGATGAATACAAGCCATTGCCTGAAGTACCGGAAGGGCCGGATAAGACGGAATAAAAGCACGCGCTTTCGCTAAAGTTATGCGGATAAGGATTTCCCTTCTGGCGGGTAGGTCCTTGTCCGTTCCACCTTTCAGGATTGCGGTTTTTGAACTTTATAATCTGAACAGTCCATTTCTGAGGAGAGAGGTTTATTTGTGTTTCGTTTTTAATCAGTAAAATCAGTATTTCTCTTATACTCCAGTAAATCACTTAGCCTATCCAGAACTTAAAGGGGGGTTGCAACCCGGGGCTCAAATAACAATCCCCTTTCAAGGCAAATGGAAGAAACCCAATAACCATGATTTTGTCATCAATAAACTTTCAACTTTTTTTGGTTTTGGGGTTCGTTTGCAGATATCAACTTTTGTGGTAATTCCGTGGCATGCCAGGGCATGGTATTTCAATTAGCATTTGTGGTTGCCACGGTACGCAATGGGCATACAAAACCCGGGGTTGCCACCCCGGGCTATTAATGTTGTACCCTTTCAGGGTATTTAGAAGTAACCCTGTTACCCTGAAACATTGAAACCCCGAAACATTGAAACCCTGTAACCCCCTAACTTCCCAAGCATCCTGCTGCAAGTGTTTTCCACTTGTTAAAGTAATTCCATATCCTGAAACACCGCCTGGCGCGCATTTAAAATGCGTGACGCTTTTTCATTATACAAAAGGTCTGTGGTATTTCCGTGGCATGCAAATGCATGGTATTTCAATTAGCATTTGTGGTTGCCACGGTACGCAATGGGCATGCAAAACCCGGGGTTGCCACCCCGGGCTATTAATGTTATACCCTTTCAGGGTATATGGAAGTAACCCTGTTACCCTGAAACATTGAAACCCCGAAACATTGAAACCCTGTACCCCCCTAACTTCCCAAGCACCCTGCCACAAGTGTTTTCCACTTGTGGCGGTAATTCCATAACCTGGAACACCTTCCCTGGCGCGCATTTATAATGCGTGACCTGTTCATTATGAGTAGAATTAATCATTTGGGTATATCTTTCTATGACAAATAGTCTTACACAGCTGCCGGGGCATTTGTAATGTCGTTGAGTGCAAAGAATGTTATGTAAAATACAACTAAATAACTTATTATTCAGTATTGAAGCGTTTGGTTATAAACTACGTTTAGTAACAAGTTGGGGATATTTTTCAATCAATTTCAGTCTCATTCATTTTATGAAGCAGATCATTTAAAAGTTTTTTTGAGAAATACCTGTTAGCCCCAATCAGTATTTTAAACAGAGGTTTCAATTCTCTAATCAATCCTTTTTGTTTGGCTTTAATAAGCAAACCCAATGTACCAATACAATTGACATCCAAGGATTCTGCTATAGCTCTGGCCTTATTATCATCAATCAATAAGTAATCCGCATCAAGTTCTTCATATAGAATCACAGATTCAGCCTCTCCGGAATCCATTGTCATTAGTAAATAATTTCTGGAATTTATCTGCTTTACTTTTGATTCTAATTTTTGTAAATAGCTTCGATCAAAGTCAGGATTATCATAATCATTTAATTCTTTCCATACAGCTTTTGCAATAAAGAAGTCTCCAAAAACTTTTTCAATCAAATCAAATTTTTCGAGATGAATAAGAGATATTAATGCTCCTGTATCAGCAATAACAACTTTCACAATTACAAATCACTAAGTTTGTTAATATCCGAAATCACCTGTTCATAGCTTGGATTGGAGACCGGGATGTTATTCTTAACCAATGATTTTTCAAATTCATAGCGTGTCTGGCCAGACAGTTGAGTCGCTTTACCTAAAGTCAGTTTTCCCTCTTGAAATAACATCATTGCAATCCCAACCTGAAAATGATTTTTTAAGTCTTTCTCTGTTTCATTTAAAGCAATCATTATGTCAGGTGAAATATCAATTGGAATTACTATATTTTTCATAATCTATCGTTTTATACAAAAATAAGGCATTTATTAATTGATTCGAACTATTTATGACTGAACATCTGCCTAAATATTCCATTTCAGAAAGGAGGTTATTCGGCTAGAAGATTCGAATGTAAGGCTGGGGAAGATCGAAATACAAGGAGTTTACCAATGTAAATGACTGTGTTTAATTAAGTATATAGCAGAAGTCATACTCTAAAGATGGAAACTAAAATATGGCAGCAATGTAGTAATGGTTTTGGCGAGAACATTTATTCAACAGCACGTTTATATTTCTCAATTGCAACAATATTACATGCTAATCACCCTGTCAACTATATTTTCAAACGATTTGAGATGGGTAGATAACAATATGCTCATATCGGGAAACGTATGTTTAATATTTTGAAATACCAACATGGCATTTTCAGCACTTATGCCGGCTGTGGGCTCATCTACAACCAAAAGTTGT
>JBEPYD010000046.1:0-15298 GCA_041641575.1 Bacteroidales bacterium | reverse complement strand
AAACAGCCCTCCAGAAAACTACCTACTAACTATTACCGTACTTGAATCTTTTGAAGAGCAGTTCCTTCACTACCTTCAACTTTTATTAAATAAAGTCCTGATTTTACAGCACCTAAGTTTACCCTAACTTCGTTACTATTTGCTGATTGTATTTGCACCTGACGGCCTGTTATATCTAATATTTCAACTGAAGTAATTCCTTCCATTTTAACCATTACCTGATCAAAAGCAGGATTTGGATAAATTAACGCCGAAACATTATTTCTGAAAGAATTAATTGAAGTGGCACCGGCTAATTTAATACCTGCCCAAACACCTGAGTTTTGATATCCATCAGGATCATCACCAGAATGAGCTGAGAATGTAACTACGTTATCACGTCCGTCAGCATTTCCATCATTAAGCTGTGCTTCAAAACCAACAATATCAATGGTAGCATCTGCTTTTACAGCATAGGCATCAGCATAGGTAGCAGCATCGTCGCTATTGCCATCAAAGAACATTGAACCAAAAGGAATAGCCAACTCCATATAATAACCCCCAGCTTTTGGAACAAATCCATATAATACATGGTAAACTTTGGACTCGTCATCATAGATAGAATCTATTGTTGAACCATCCCAGCCGTCAATACCAATTCCACCTTCTGATTCCGGGGTTGTTCCATAGTTTATAGAAATCTGATGCTGACGTGAATTCTCCCTACGGCCTGCTAAAAGTTGATTTCTTACATCAAAGTATAATTGTACACCATCTTTTTGCCACTCTGTACCTTGTACGTCATCAAATTCAAACGGATCGCTATCATTTACATCGAATAAAAAATATAAATAGTCATCGTCATATAGTACCCTGAAAGTACCATTAAAGTTAAGATCTTCCTGTGCAGAAGAATCACAATTTGCAACGGTATGTAAAGTTGCTGTTTGCCAGTCAGCTTCAACCGGTCCATCTTCTACATCTATTGCCCCGGTTGTTTTCTCTGCTGTAATTATTGAGCGAGGATCAACATATTCTACAGGAGGCTCTGTTAAGTATACCTCAGTAATTTCATACGTGCCTTGCAGGCCAGTTGGGCTATTGCCATTGTCCCAACCGCCAATGTTAATTTTAATGGTATCGATAACAGAATTCAGGGAAAGTCCGTCAAGCTCAATTGCGTTCACCTCATCAGCGGTTTCAATTATATTATTTGTCCAGCCTTCAACTTCGGTACCATCACTAAAACTGGCACGCGCATATAGTCTTGCACCGGTAACTGAAGATTTTATATTAATAATTAACCTACTACTACCTCCAATTACAGGCACAAGGTTATTCAAAGCTACATTTACCTGCTGGCCAAATGTATCATCGCTGTCTTTTTCTATGATTAAAGAACCATTTGAAATTGCAGGATCAGTTCCAAAACTCCAGAAATCAAGTCCATAATTATCTGCATTTTCAAATGTTGCTACCGGAGCCTCAAGCTTATCGATAACTGAAATATCACCAACAGCTAACATACCTTGAAGATCAGGAGGAGCATTTCCATTATCCCAGCCACCAAAATGAATTATAATAGTATCAATTGTATTGCCCGGCGTAATACCTTCCCATGTAATGTATTGGAATTGGCCATCAACTACTGTCACATTATTGGACCAACCTTCAGCAAGACCATCAGTTTCGGTGTAGCCCACTTTTGTATATAGACGTAGACCCGTGGCTGCTGCGTCCGTAAGTTTAGTTTTAACGCTTAACACAGTATGGTCTACACTTACCATAACTGGAGTTGTTAAAACAATGGTTACATTTGCATCAAAAGTAGCATCAAGGTCTTTATCTACATACATCGTATCGCCCGATACGGAAACCTCACTCCCATACCCTGTACTTGTTAATTCATAGGCAGCAGGATCGGAAAAATCAACTAATGTTTGAGCATTAGTTAGCCCAGTAATAAGAAGGGCAATTAATAAAGTAAAAATTGTTTTTTTCATAATTAAATTAATTTTGATTAATAAATAGATGGTTCATTGACTTAAGGGCATACCTGAATAATAGCACCTAAAGATTTTTTAACCTTGGTTATTCGATTGTTATTTGTTGTTCGTGAATTGTTTGTTTTATATCGTCGCCAAACTCTCCAATATTTGTGGCGATTATCACCATATTGTAAATGCCGGCAGCAGGATAGGTTTTTTCAACGATATTTGTACCATTCCAGTTGCCAGGTTCCTGCAGTGACTCGCCATCAGGATAAGATTTGGTGACATTTGATTCTAATGATGTAACATTTGTGATAGAGTCCTGGTAGGCATAATAATCACTTTCTGAAGTTCCCCACCAAACCACAACATCGTCACGGGCATCACAATCAAAAACAAATTGCATGGTTACTGTACCGTCTTCATTTTCAAATTGTTCCTCAATTGAAACACTGTTTATATTAGGAGCATCCACGGAATAATCCTCGCAGGCATTCAGGATAAATGCAACAATTGCGATTGAAATAATTAAGTATTTGTTCATATCTGTAAAGTTTTAGTATCCAAAGTTTTGAGTTAAGGCATTTTGAGATCTTATAATTTCACTTGCCGGAATAGGAAATAATTCATGTTTTCCCTGCTCAAATTCGATTGCTGTTTGAATGGTGTTATTGTAGTGCCCATTTAAAACCTCTGTTGCTTTACCGGTTCTGACAAGATCAAAAAACCGGTGGCCTTCCGTGGCAAGTTCAAGCATTCTTTCATGCATAATATCATCCAATGTAACAGTAGCGTAATCAACAGGTGCTCCTGAACTTCCAGATTCTCTTGCACGCTCCACTACTCTGTTCACCAATTGAGTTGCCCGTCCTGTATTGCCTGTTTTAAGATTAGCCTCGGCGGCCAATAATAATAAATCTGCATAGCGAAATACTTTTATGTCAAGGCCACCTCCATGCGGTATAGCACCAGAACCTTTCTCTTTTGGCCAGGCCATATATTTGGCAGCAGCATAACCAGTGGGAGACCAGTCTGTCCAAAGATTAACGGTATCGCTATCAACAGTAAGCTTCCATTTATAACCATCAGTTACCACAGTTGAATGAAAACGTGGATCATTTTCCTGATATGAGTCAACCAGATATTCAGTGGGTACATTAAAGCCCCAACCCAGATTATCAAAATCCGTTTGTGCCCTTGCTCCCCTATAGTATCCTCTGGTTGTCTGGTAAACACAGCCAATTTGCCCAATTCCTAACCGTGTTTCAAAATCATTGGGGTCGCCGTCACCTATCCTGGGGCTTTCATAGCCAGCCAGGCTAACACAATTCACAGAAATTATATGCTCGCTGCTTAATTCACCTTCCACTCTCCAAATGTTTGCATAATCAGGATCTAAGGCGTAACCGTACGCACCTTCATTTGTAATTATTTCTTCGGCAATGTCTCTTGCATCAATCCAACGGTTTTCACATCCTGAATATATATCATTGGTTGCGCTTTGCTCAGCGTACGAAGATTCATATACCAGGGCTTTTACAAGCAATGCACGAGCAGTTCCGTAATTTACTCTACCCTGTATTTTCGGTTCGTTTCTGTAAGGTTCAAGATAGTCTTCAGCATTTCCCAAATCCGATTCAATAAGATCGAAAATATTTGAAATAGAACTTCTTGGGATGTTTAATTCATCCACAGGTAATATTTCTGTAATTACAGGAACTCCCCCAAAAGCCATTACAAGTTCAAAATAGCACAAGGCACGAATAAGATAAGCCTCGCCGGTGATTTTATCGGAAACTTCCGGCGTAAGATTATCATTTCCTTCTACCTCCTGCAAAAGAATATTTGCTCTGTAAATGCCGGCATACCATCCGTACCAATATTCTTCCATAATCGTATTTCTGGGATCCTGTACCAGACGGTCAATTTTTTGCTTATCCGGCTGGTCAGCACCACCCGGTTCACCTCCGCCTTCCGCAATATCGGAGGCTATAGAACCCAATACCCACTTATTTGCCCCATACGTTTCCTGACCTCTTAATACATTGTACAAAGCATATAAGCCACTCATAGCATTATCGTCAGTATCATAGAAATTGTCGCTTGTATCCTTATACAGCACGTCTTTCTGGAGGAAATCCTCTGAGCAGGAGATTCCTAAAAAAACAACAAGTATGAATAATAATTTTATATAGTTCTTCATCTGAATATATTTTTAAAATGATAAGTCAACTCCAACTGTGTAAACCCTTGGCTGGGGTACATTGCCAAAATCAACATTTATTAATAATGAACCCGTAACACCAACTTCAGGGTCATTCCCTGAATATTTAGTCATTGTAAGTAAATTTTGCCCTCCTACATAAACCCTGAAATTGCTTACATTTATTGCATCTGACAAAGTTTTTGGGAGTGTATAACCAAATTGTGCAGTTCTAAATCTAAAATATGTTGCATCTTCCAGGTAGTAATCCGATAAGCGCAGGTTTTGGTTGTAATCAATGGGTTTAATTATAGGAATAGTTGATGACGGGGCATCTTCCTGCCACGCAGCATTTAAATCACTATGCATGTTATTTGCTCCGCTAAGAGCGTCATGCGAGAATGATTTCCAGGGCGCAAATAATTTACCACCATAAACACCATTGAAAGTTAAGTCAAGATCAAAGTTTTTGTAAAATAAATTAAGGTTGAAACCATAAGTAAAATCAGGGTGTGGAGACCCTATAAATGTCTGATCCCTGTCGGATATTACACCATCACCATTTAAATCTTTAAACCTAAAGTCTCCCGGAGCAGTTCTCGCATTTTGATACGCATGCGCATTAACTTCCTCATAGCTCTGGAAAATTCCTTCAGTTTGATAACCAAAGAAAGAAGCAATTGGATAGTCTTCTCTGGTAACAGATAAGGGACCAAAACCTTGCCCATAATATGTTGGTGCATAGATTAATCTATGCTCACCTCCCAAATCAACAACCCTATTAACTACTTTGGAAATAAAACCTCCTACGGTATATTGAAAATTGCCTTCCATTTTTCTATAGTTAGCAGAGATTTCAATCCCTTTATTTAGGACTTTTCCCACATTGGCCACAGGAAATTCACGCGGAGGAATTCCTGAAAGCCTAGGTAAATCCTTTCGGGCCAACATATCCGAAGTATTTTTTATAAAATATTCAACTGAGAATTGCAATTGGTTTTGAAAAAAACCTGCATCAACACCAAAGTTGGTAGAAGTGGTTGTCTCCCATTTCAAACCCGGGTTTGGTGGCCCGAGGGCAGTTCCTCCTTCAAGTAAGGTTTCTCCTTCGGAATAATTTAATCTACGAGTAATTGTGCCTACATAACCGCCGGTACCAATATTTTCATTTCCTATCTGTCCCCAACCAGCGCGTAATTTGAGTTCACTGATTGCGTTAATGTTTTTGATGAAATCTTCGTTATGAAGTTTCCAGGCAAATGCAAAAGACGGAAACCACCCGTAGCGGTTTTTTTCGCCAAATTTAGAAGACCCATCGCGTCTTATGGAGCCAGTTAGGAGATACTTATCCAAGAGACCGTAGTTTATTCTGCCCAACCAGCTATAGAGTGAGGCCTGGTCAGCAAGTCCATCAATAATATCATTTTCTCTGCTCCAGTTAAAGAAATATCTGAGCGCAGGGTCCTCATTTAAAGGACCGGCAGTATTCGTTGCTCTTACATCATTCCATTCCCAGGCTGTTGCAGAAGTACCAGCCATTACAGTAAGTGAATGTACGCCAAAGGTTTTAGAATATGTAGCGTAATTTTCAAATTGCCAGCTTAAATATTTGCCTCTGTTATTGGTTAAGTCAGGCCTTTGATTTCCAAGACCAAAATCATAGGTAGGAATGTATCTGTAATATTCATTGTAGTTGGCCTCACCTCCAAATGAACTTTTAAAAGTAAGTCCTTCGAGAATTGTAAACTCGGCATATAAGTTTCCAATCAATCTTGAATCCTTAGAATTTTGATCCAAGGTGGCTTCTTCAAGTTTCTGAAGGGGGTTTCCATCTGCAGTTGTATATAATGGCTGAAAATTACCCAGCGAATCATAAACCGGTGTTATGGGATCAGCAAACATGGCCTGAGATATGATGCTGTTATAAGTATTGTTTTCAGATACGAAATCTCTGTTTCGGAAAGAAAGGTTAATATCTTCTCCTATTTTCAGCCACTTCTTAACCTGCACCTCTGAGTTTGCTCTCAGTGTGTATCTTTTAAGACTGGTTCTTTTAATTACTCCTTGTTGATCAAAATAGCCAAAGGATAATAAGTATGATTTATTTTCTGAACCTCCGCTAATTGAAAGATTGGCACTATACATGGGAGCACCATTCTGTGTAATCTGATTCAGCCAGTTTGTGCTTTCTACCATATCAGGATCGTAAATAGGAAAAAATGAAGCACTGTTTTTGGCTGTTGCATATTCCGGTCCGTTCATCATACTTACCCAATTGGGAACAGATTGCACACCATAATAAGTGGAAAATGTAACGCCTGGCTCACCAGCACTACCTTTTTTGGTAGTAATTAAAATTACACCATTGGCACCTCTGGAGCCATAAATTGCGGTAGCGGAAGCATCTTTAAGCACAGAAATACTTTCAACATCGTTGGGATTTAAGAAATCAATATTACCAACCATTAATCCATCCACCACAAAAAGTGGATCAGCATTATTTATGGTTCCTGTACCACGAATACGGATTGCGGGAGCTGCTCCCGGAGAGCCGGAATTGGAGACAACATCAACACCTGCAGCAACACCCTGGAGGGCTTTATCCACTCCTTCAGTTACACGTGTGTTTAATACTTCACCTTCAACTGTAGATACTGCACCAGTGAGATCGCTCTTTTTAAGCGCACCATAACCAATTACAACAACCTCGTCCAACTTTGCAATATCTTCTATCAAAACAACATCTAATTGGGTTGTTGACCCTTCAGACACATTTACTCTGATTACTTCTGTTAAATATCCAACAGAGCTAAACTTGAGATTGATCTCCCCAACCGGAGCCTGAATGGTATAATTTCCATCAAGATCGGTAACGGTTCCTTTAGTTGTCCCTTCAATTAATACAGTAGCACCAATGAGTGCTTCTGTTCCATCAGTAACTTTTCCGGTTATTTTTCCTGTTTGTGCAATCAATGCAAAAGAGAGTTGAAAAAGGAAAAGAAAAACTGAAATTTTAAGTTTAGTAGTTAAATTAATTCTCATTCAGCGAAATGTTAGTTTAAAAATTATAGTTAAATTTTAGTCAGAATTTATTAATAAGTCTGTTTTGTATTTAAGTAAATATTTTCTTTTGGCCTTATTTGATTTTTTGATGTTTGAAGTCCATATACATTGCTGTTTTCTTCAAGCTTATCCCACCAGCTTTTTTTCATTATGATGCCGAATGTAACTACAATTAATGCGGAAATTAAAATACCATTTATCTGCATTAAAACTGCATAAATGGAAAGAGCAACCAATGCAGTTTGTAATATTACTCCAACAACAATATTAAACATGTCTTCCTTAAATTTTGTATTCCTCACAAACCCGGGATTTTCATTTTGTACTAAACGATCTATCGGTTTCCAAAAACCCCATGGGCGAACAGTGGTATAAAATGATTTTAACGTATTTATATTTGTTGGCCTGGTAGCATAGGTTCCAATAATGCTACCAGCTAATGAAATCATCAGCATTAGCGGAAAATAATACAAATCAAGCGTATCCTGGAAAATATATGGAAAAGCTAAAGCGGGAACCAGTCCGGCCACCATTCCCCAAAAAAATCCATTTGCATTAAATCTCCACCAGTACCATTTGAGGACATTTGATACAACATAACTCCCATACAACCCGGAAACTATCCACTGCAAGATGCTGTTAACATCGCGGGCAAACATCCCTATAATTATACTTATAATGACCACAAGTACTCCCGTAATATAATTTGTGATTTTAACAGCTCTGTTTGAGGCATTTTTATTGATGTACTTTAGGTAGATATCATTTACCAAATAAGCTTGTGCAGCATTTAATGTACCGGCAAAAGTTGACATGAAAGCAGCCATGAGACCAGCCAATAATAAACCCATCAACCCAACAGGAACAAACTGACTGATTGCTGATGGGAGTATCTGTTCGAAATCAAGCGATCCGCCACTGATTAAATCCAGCTTGTCATAAAAAAGAATACCCAGTACTACAAAGCCAGTTATCATCAGGTATCTAACAGGAAGTAAAGCTACAGAAACAAGTCCGCTCATTTTTGCTGCTTCAACAGGACTTTTAGATGAAAGTATTTTTTGCATATCATAATTTGGAGCAGGACCTGCCATGCTTACCAGAATACCTTTAAATACCATCATCATAAAAAATACCATGAACAAAGAATATCCATCGCTGGCTATTTTATCATTTACCTCAGGGATAATGTTATTCCAATCAAGTTCCAGTTGCCATCCAAAAGAAGGATTAAACCATCCCTGGGGAACTGCTAACTCGGCATTAGTCAGAGCCATCATAGCAATAATGGCAATGGCGATAGATGAAATGGTCATTATGATATACTGTACAAGATCAGCCCAGACAATACTTGTCATCCCTCCAAGTACGGCATAGAAAACAGTAAATAAAGTAAATATAATACCGTAAAAATGAGGCACGAAGGTGATGGGGATTTCAATCGGAATGTATGGTGATATGATATGCCAGGGAATGAAAATCTCTACGAATTTTCCCAATCCAATAAAACCATAAGCAAGAAAACCCAAACAGCTTATAAGTGCGAATACTACTACGATGGTATGTGCCGATCTACTTTCTTTTCCTTTTCCAAAGCGCGTTTGAATCCATTCTGCACCTGTAGTTACATTTGACCGGCGCAACCAGATTGATAGAAAGACCATAAGAAAAACCTGATTAAAAACGGGCCACAACCAGGGAATCCATATTGCTTTTAAGCCATATACAAATCCAAGTGTAACAAGCCACATGGTTCCTGATATATCAAACATACCAGAAGCGTTGGATAATCCCAGCATCCACCAGGGGAGTTTATTCCCTCCTAACAGATAGGCTGATTTATCCTTTTGCGCCCTTTTTTTAATTACAAGCCCAATAACTATGGTGCTTGCCAGGTAAGCTAAAATGATTGATATATCGAATATTCCCAGGTTCATGTAAAAATTTTTGCTATTGTCGGTTTAATTATTTGTACATCTCGGGCAAATCGCTCAAAAACATAATAAGGGAGTCGTTCTTAAACTTTAAAAAATCGTCCACAGATGGGTGACCGGGATATGGAGCATAGTGATGGGGTATCCATGCATTTCGCCAAACAAGCAGGTATGCAACATGGTCAGTTGCCGGAGCCGCCTTTAGTCCTCCCAGTAATTCCTGGGTAAACCAATCACTTTTTGAAAGTGATTCATATCCTGTCTCGGATAAACATCCCACCTTATTTTTTTCCTTTGCCAATTCATTTATCACAGCAATCCGTTCCAGAAATACATTTCTTGTTTCAAGGGAGCGAATGCTTTTATAGTCATCCCAACCGAGTAAATCAACATAATCATCCCCGGGGTATCTGGCTAAATACTCCTCTCTTCCATTGAAAGCATCGGTAGAATAACTGAATAAAATATTATTTACACCTTTTTCTTTCGTGAGGTAAGCATGAGTAAACTTCCATAATTCTTTGTATTCATCGTCCGAACAACTTTCATAGCCCCACCAAAACCAGCTGCCATTGTGCTCATGGAAAGGGCGAAAAATTATCGGGACTTTAATTCCGTCTGGTGTAACACAGCCCGAGAAAAAATCAGCCACTTTATCCAACTGTGCAACGAATGCACTATTTAAGTCACCATTTGGTAAGAGTTGATCAACAACTCTGGTGGTATCCCAACTGCTTCCTCCTGTTGCAAGATTAACCCCGTGCCAGCCAATAGTATTTATTCCACCCCTTTTATACACTTCAATTATCCAATCTTTCATGTGATTAAAAGGCACACTATCCAGATTCATTGTACTATCAATGTGGCCAATATCCCAACCAAAAAATGCGGGATAATCGCCTGATACCATATAAACATCAGAATTAAATTCTTCGCCTGTCCATCCTATACCATATGCAACAGCATCCTGATGACCAAAAAGGATGTTTGTTTTTGCTATTTCTTTTAGGTTATTATATAAGTTTTGAGTTTCTGCGCTGAGCGGAGTATTGTTTAATTCAGATTTGGAATTTTTCACTTCCTCTGATTTACAAGAGATAATTAAAACAATTAAAAACAGGTAAAGCAAGCGAATCATATTGGACTTTTTAGTTTAGTGCAATGTAGAATCTTTTGCTTCTGCAGGGGTATCAATTTTGAAACAAAAGTTTTAGAATATGCACCAATAGTTGTAAATAATGTGCCATTTCGTTTAGAAATTGATACATGTAAACATACCTGGCAAAAAGGAAATTGAGAAATCAGGTTTTTTAATGCGCTGTTCCTGAAATATGAATGGTGCTAATTTTGCTTGTTTCTATTAATAAATTCTTTTGGAGAGATTTTATAAAATGATTTAAAGGCGCTGGAAAAATATGAGGTGGAATTAAAGCCCACAGCCTCGCTTACCTCTGTGATGTTTTTTTCACCGTCCAATAATAGTTCTGTGGCCTTTTGCATTCGAACTTTCTTGATGTAATCATTGGGTCCTATATTTGAAATCGCCTTCATTTTTCTAAGCAGGTGCGTTCTGCTCATGTTCAGTTCTTTTGCAAGTTCTTCAACTCCAAATGATGGGTTATCAAGATTTTTTATGACTTTTTCATCAACCAGGACGATAAATTTATTATCGGCATTTACAGGTTTTTTAGATGATGTGCCTAAAGCAAAAGCAGAAAACCTGTCTTTGATCCTTTGTCTGTTTAGCAAAATACTTTTAATATTTGCCTTTAAATTTTCAATATTAAAAGGTTTGGGAATATAAGCATCTGCTCCGGATTCAAATCCTTGAATCTGATCTTCTACCTGACTTTTTGCTGTAAGCAAAATTACCGGTATATGGCTGGTTATTATATTTGATTTAATCTCATGACATAGTTCTGTGCCATCCATTTCAGGCATCATTATATCACTAATTACAATATCCGGCATCATTTCAATTGCTTTTTCAAGTCCCTCCCTGCCATTTTTGGCTTCCATGCAGTTATAATGACTACTCAGCTCAGAAACCAGGTAATCTCTTAATTCTGTGCTGTCCTCTACGATTATCATTTGCGGTTTCGAATGATTGAAAATAGAATTATGATTTGCGCTATCAGGCATTATATCAATATATGGATCAGTTGAAATATGTATGTATTTATTTACCTTTGTTTGATATGAATCAATACTTTTTTGGTGTTCAGATAAATGTTTATCTCCCTGGGGAAAATAAGCTTTGAAATGTGTTCCAACATCTTTTGCAGAATCAACAATTAATTCACCCTGATGAATTTTTACAAAACTATGGGTCAGCGCTAAACCTAACCCCCACCCCTGTTGAGTAGTACCTCCCTGGTCTCCCTGATAGAAACGATCAAAAATATTTTTCAGATCTTCCTGATTTATTCCTTTCCCGTTGTCACTTACTTTTAGCTCAACAAATTTACACCCCCTGTCTTCAAGGCTTACATCAGGAGTAAGGCTAACAGTTATTGTTCCCTTTTCAGGCGTATACTTAAATGCATTCGATAATAGATTAAAAACAATTTTATCCATTTTATCCGGATCAAACCAAAGATAAATATCTGAGTTGCCGCTTTTGAAAACAAATTTTATATTCTTATTAGCTGCTAACTCCTCAAATGAGTAATTAATCTCCTGGATGAATTTGGTGAAATTTCCATATTCTGCAATTAAATTCATTTTATCTAATTCAATTTTCCGGAAATCGAGTAACTGATTTATTAGCCTGAGCAGCCGCCGGGCATTTTTTAGCATAATATCAAAATGCTTTCGAAATGGCTTAGTCTCTTCTCCTCTGGCAATGAGTTGTTCAAGTGGCCCAATAATAAGTGTTAAAGGTGTCCTGATTTCATGAGATATATTTGTAAAAAAGCGAATACGGGCCTGATTGACTGCTTCGGCATTTTCTCGTTTTAGCTTCTCAAGTTTAATAGTATTTTTTGCCTTTAGTCTTCTTATTGAGAGCAACCAGAAAAATAATATTATTCCTATAACAAAAATTAAATAAGTTAAATAAGCCCACCATTTGCGCCAGAAAGGCGGGTCGATTTGAATATAAACTGTCCGTTCTTTATTAATGTTATCTATGAGGTTCTTTTTCCCGGCTTTTATTCTGAGATTATATTCACCAGGAGACAGGTTGGTATAGGTTGCAACCGGAAGTGATGAATTAGTATAATGCCACTCATTGTCAAAACCTTGCAGTTTGTAGGCATAATTTAACTTGTTCCCCTCAACAAAATCTATTGCGGCAAAACCAAGAGAAAAAGTCTTGTCAGAGTATCTCAAATAAATGGAATCTGTTTCTGTTATGTTTTCATCTAAAATAATCCTCTTATTGTACGTTTCATCAATTACAATTTCTTTATCTAAAACCTTGAGTTTTGTTAATATAACATCGGGTATAAAATTCCTTTCAATAATTGAATCCGCGAAAAATGAATTATATCCTTTATACCCTCCAAAAAACAATTCATCATTAAAACCTTTGTGAGACGCGTTGTGAAAAAACTCGTTTCCCTGTAATCCATCTTCTTCAAAAAAACGCTGACTTTCTTTTGTGTCCGGATTCAGCTTAACAATGCCATTATCCGTGGAAATCCACAAAATACCATTATTATCCTCAAGCAATCCATTAATCTGATTAGATCCAACCCCATCAATCTGCGAATAATGTATGAATTTATTTGTTTGGAAGTTGTAACGGAGAAGTCCGCTGCGTGTACCAATCCAAAGCCGGTTTTTACTATCATTTAGCAAACAATATATTACATTGCTGTTTAAACCATTAGGATATTCCTGGTTCACACTATGGTTTTGAAAAGAAGAATTTTGAACATTAAACCTACTTAAGCCCCAGTAAGTTCCTATCCACAAATCGCCATTAAAGTCTTCTTCAATAACATTAATATAATTGTTAATCAGTTTTGTATTTGGGTGTTTGGGATCACTCTTATAGCTTGTGAATTTTTCAGTAGTCTGATCAAAAAGATTAAGTCCACCTCCATTTGTACCTACCCAAAGATTTCCACGAGTATCTTCATGTATTACGGAAACATAGTTATGGCTAATTGAATTTGGGTCAGTTGGATTATTTTTGAACTGCCTGTAATTATATGTTTCAGGGTCAAATTGAATGAGGCCTTCCAAATATGTACCCATCCATAAGTAGCCTTCATCATCTTTATGAATATTCATAACTACCTTATCAGGAAAAGTAAATCCATTTTTGTCTTGCGGTGTGAATGATACTACTTCACTTGTTTCTCGATGAACCTTTTTTAGTCCTCCTCCGTCGGTTCCAATCCATAATGTATTTTTATTCTCAAGCAGAAATGATATAACTGAGGTATTTTCTGACCCGCTTTTAGTAAGCGTAATAAATCCGCCTTGTTTAAATTGATATGGATTATTGATCAAAAGATTTAATCCTGCCTGAAAGGAACAAATCCAAAGATTTCCTTGCATATCTTTATATATAGTACGTGTATTGTTATTAAGTAGTCCAAATTTATCTCCCGGTTCATGTTTTAAATATGAGAAATTGTTATTCTCCCGGTTAAAAAAGTTTATTCCACTGCCATTTGTACTAATCCATAACCTGTTATTTTCATCTTCATAAAACCAATAGCACTCGTTGCTGCCCAGACTATTATTATTAAATGCATTATATTCGTATGATATGAAAGTATCATTTGTTTTTACTCTTCTAAATATACCACCTCCTCTTGTAGCTATCCATATATCGTCATAACTATCTTCATAAATATTTACAACGATATTGCTCTCCTGGATACCGGACAACTCGTATAAATTATATTTATGCGGTTTTCGTGTGCTAATATCCCATGAAAATAAGCCATTTGTGGTTCCAACCCATAAAAGCCCATCAGATGACTGGAAAAGAGACAGAATGGTACTTTCATCAAATATTTGTGAAAACCGCTTTGAGAATTTTTGATCCAACTCCAAAGTTTCACTATCAAAAAGCAATGCTCCAAAGGCTGTTCCAACCAAAATTCCTGAACCTGGTATTTCTATTATTTGGTTTACGGCGGTTGCATCATTAACCTTAAATATATCTGAAATATAAAAATCAATAAAATTATCCTTTTCCTCATTGTAAAGCATTAAGCCCTGGTAGGTGCCAACCCATATCCTGTTTTTTGAGTCTTTGAATAAAGTGAAAACAGCCTGGCTATTTATTGAAGTGGAATCAGAAATGATATTTTTATAAACTTTAAATTCTAACCCGTCGTAACGGAATAACCCTCCCTCTGTTCCAATCCACATGAAACCTTTACTATCCTGGCAAAATGTATAAATATTACTATTGGTTAATCCATCTTCGTATGTAAGGTGTTTAAACCGATAAGAGTTATTTTGTGCATTTGAAATTCCAATGCAAAAGAATGAGGAGATAATTATTATTGCAATTCTTAAAGGCATTTTAGGGGCGATCTTTTTGCTAAAATACAATAAAAAATAATTATTTAGCATGCTCCCGAACATTTCATTATAATTGTGATACGAAAAGAATAAACCGATATTTTTTATTACCATAAACTCACCCGGAAAGAAAATTTTTAGCGGATATGGTATTTTTAACCTGTGAGTTGATGCAATTGCTAATTGGTTTCATATTGGGCAATGATAAACATGGAAATTTATCTCTTTAGTAAATTAGGTGAAACGGCCTAAAAATCCGTAAAGCGCTAAAAATTAGAAGACAATGGGGTTTCGCCTTTAAATACTGTGAGCGGCAACCTGCCAGGCAAATAGCACTTAAGTGTCTAATGAAATATTTATTCTTTAAGCTAAAAAGTAACTTGGCATATCATCTAAAAAAACTTGCTTTCATTTAACACTTCAGTGATGAAAATACTTCATTTACGGTTAATTCTAAATATTCAGGGAGAAACAGGTATATTGTATTTATAACAAGATATTAAAAAAAATGCTTCGCTCTTCGCTTCTTATTAGTGCTGTCTTTCCATGTTATCATTTCAATCACGCTTTCTTTTCTTTATAAAAATATTTGAATTTTTAGTAAGTTTACACCTATAATTTTTTATCTAAAAAAC
>JBEPYD010000045.1:0-15485 GCA_041641575.1 Bacteroidales bacterium | reverse complement strand
ACTTTAACAAGGAACATCAGAAAAATGATTGATATGTTGAGGCTTGTTTGGAATCATTGGTAAAAAATATATTTTTGTGGCGTAAACTAAAAACATTTAAATAATATGAAAACGAGATTTAACATGGGTGTTTTCACGCTCATCTTAGTGTTTGCAAGCTTTTTAACAGGTTGTACCGAAGAAGCTGACAAAAAAGATATTGGGCTTCAACTGTGGTCCGTACGGGAAGCCATGAATGAGGATGCTGTAAATACCATCCAAAAAGTAGGTGATATCGGTTATTCCTTTATTGAAACTGCCGGATACAGCGATGGCAAATTTTATAACATGGAACCCGATACATTTGTACAACTGGCAGAGGAAAACGGACTTAAATTTTTAAGTTCACACACAGGTAAAGCCTTACCCACAGAAGAACAATGGGATTCAGTAATGATGTGGTGGGATGCATGCATTGAAGCACACGTTGAAGCCGGTGTGGAATACATTGTACAACCCTGGATGGGGAGCGCCGGATACGATAGTCTGGCAGGATTACAAGCCTATTGTGATTACTTTAATGCCGTGGGAGAAAAATGTGCTGCCAAAGGAATAAAATTTGGCTATCATAATCATGACAAGGAATTTCAGGAACTGGAAGGTGTTACCATCTATGATTACATGTTGGAAAATACAGATCCGGAGAAAGTATTCTTCCAGTTGGATTTATACTGGATTGATCATGGCGGAGCCGATGCACTTACCTATTTTGAAAAATATCCCGGACGTTTCCTTCTTTGGCACGTAAAAGATGAGGCTGAAGTAGGCGCAAGCGGTAACATGGATTTTGAGCGTATTTTTGCCCACGCAGAACAAGCGGGTATGAAAAAAATCATTGTGGAAGTGGAACAGTACAATTTTGATCCTTTGGTAAGTGTTGAGAAAAGTTATGAGTATCTCAACAATGCTGAGTATGTGAAATAAGCCCTCAATACGATACTTATTGAAGCCGTATGTGAACTTACATGCGGCTTTTTTCTATCAGCAAAATGATCCGAAAGGAAACATTAAAAAGACTCATTTGTTACACCCCAAGAATAAAAGCGGGAAATATTTTATGGATTTTAGTTTTTAACCTTTCCGGATTCTTTTACAAAATCACGATGTTCTGCCACCAATATTAACTTTTCAAGCTTGTTTAATTTAAAAACATAATCATGTCCATTCGCTATCAACTTGTAAAAAATATCTCCCAGGCTTATATCTTAAATCATCTTTTAAACCTTACTTTTCCTCCCTTTGACAAAAAAACAAAAACCCTAAAGGTTCAGGAACCCATGTTGGGAGGGATTGCCAGAGACGATGATAAAATAATTGGCGCTATAATTTTTGAGGCAATTTCCAAAAGCAGAAATCCTGAAATACTCTCTTTCTTTGTTAAAAAAGAATATCGGGATAAGGGTATAGGTTCAGAATTGTTTAGCATGGCCAATAAGGTAATAGCAAAAGCAAATATCAATGAACCGCTGATATTTTTCCGTTCCAGCTGGAAAGCTGCCGAAAAAACTTCTCATTTGCTAAAAAAACACGGATGGACAACTCCTGTGCCTGTGTTTCAGGTTTACAAAAGCAGTATTCGTGAGTTCAGTAAGGTGAAATGGCCATCGGATACAACTTTACCGGAACCATACAAAATGATTAAATATGCTGAAGTTACACCTGAACAAAAAGCAGAAATTCAAAACGCGTTAAAGGAAAAACAAATTCCCTATTATTTATTTCCTTTTCATAAAGAGAAGTATATCCAACAATCTGTAAGCAGCTTTCTTCTGTATAATGGTGATATTGCCGGCTGGCTAATCGGATACAGGAATACTGCAGACTCCGTGGAATACAATAACCTGTTTCTCTATCCTCAGCACAGGAAGAAGATTACACTACCCATGGTAATGCTGCATAATGCTATCTCTGCGCAACTGCAGGAGAACATACCTGAAGGAATTTGGATCATTCAGTCCTCCAATAAAAAAATGATAGCATATATTGAGCGATATTTTGAAGCTGCCATCAAGAAAAAAGAAATTATGCTCAAATCCATCAAAAAATAATCCCACCATTCTTTTGCGAGAAAACTTTATATTTTATTAAGATATTAACATCCTGATATATTATTATCACGTTGAGCACAAAGTTTATCAACTTAGAATGAACGTTTATCAATAAACTATAATATTGATCCAAAACTTCTGTAGATTGCGAATGTAATTCTGAACACTTTAAATTATTCAAAAATCCATTTCATTATGAAAAGAACCTCTATCTTTCAAAGCAAAAATTACAGAAATGTACTTCTGAAGTACAGGAAACTTCATACACGCATTGTTAACCTGATGCGTAAAGGGGAATTTCAGAACCTTTCCCGCATTGAGCAAAAATCCATGATAAGCCGCTTTAGACTAATGTATAAGCGACTTACAAAAATGCAGCCCGGATATGGCATAAAAACAGCGGGCGTTACCTTAGCCTTTACTATGGTTACCAGCTTGTTAAACGCACAACCCTTCGTGCAAATAACAAGTGAAGAAAACCCGCTTGGTGGAAAAGTTAATCCATTTTCCTCCTTCAACCGCGAGCAAAATGCCGCCCCGGATCTTGTAGATATTAACAATGATGGCCATATGGATGTTTTTGTGGGCGATACACTTGGTAACATCGTATATTATCAAAACAATGGCGATTTTACTTTTACAGAGAAAACCGGTGCAGAAAATCCTTTTGATGGTGTAAATGTAGGAAACATGGCCGTTCCCCGGCTTGTGGATATTGACAATGACCAGGACTATGACGCCTTTATTGGCGCTGGAGACGGTACCATAAAATATTACAGAAATGAGGGTACTGAGGATGTTCCTCAGTTTGTAGAAAGAACAGAACTTAATCCTCTTGATGGCGTGGATGTTACAGATTATGCCTCACCAGCCTTTATAGATATCGATAACGATGGTGATTACGATGTGTTCCTGGGAAACAAAGAAGGAACTTTGCTTTACTATGAGAATACCGGGAATAATGAAGTTCCGGTGATGATAGAACGCACAGGCACAGACAATCCTGCCAGTAGTATCGACCTTGAAACAGCATCTAATCCAGTTTTTGGAGATTTGGATAATGATGGAGATTATGATGTTTTAGTGGGAGAAAAAAATGATGTACTTCATTATTTTGAAAATACCGGTGCCCCGGATGCAGCTACTTTTCAGGAAATTACCGGAACATCAGCGCCCATGGCAAACGCAATTCTCGGACAATATCTAGTGCCTGACCTGGTTGATATCGATGGCGATAATGATTTAGATGCCTTCATTGGAAATTATGCCGGTGAAATTAAATATTATCATAACGAAGGAACGGCTTCTCAACATGATTTCGTTCCCTATGAGCCTATTGATGTTGGTGAGTTTGCCAATCCTGATTTTGTTGACATTGATAACGATGGTGACTACGATGCTTTTATAGGTGCAGTAGCAGGTGATATATTTTTCTATGAAAATTTGGGTACGAATAATTCACCTAACTATAGAAGAAGAATTGGCATTGATAATCCATTAGGTGGAAAAGTTACAGGATATATGCCTTCGGTAGAATTTGTAGATATAAATAACGATGGTTATTTTGATGCTTTTGTAGGAAACGGTGATGGGAACATTTCATTTTATGAAAATGGTGGAGATGCAGGAACCCCGTTATTTAATCTTCAAACTGCAGGAGATAATCCTTTTGATGGTGTTAGCGTTGACAGTAGTGCCAATGTTACCTTTGTAGATATTGATAATGATGAGGATTTGGATGCTTTTATTGGAAATTTTGCCGGCGAGGTAAAATACTACATGAACAATGGCAGCCCCACGGTACCTATTTTCGTTGAAATGACCGGTACGGATAATCCGTTCGATGGCGTTGATTTTGGAGCTATTGCATCTCCGGAATTCCATGATGTAGATGGCGATGGAGATTATGATCTGTTGGTAGGAAATAAACTAGGTGAATTACTTTACTATCAAAACACCGGATCAGCTACTGAACCAGAATTTACCAAAGTTGAGGGGGGTGAAAATCCATTTCCAACCACACCTACCCTGCTTACCGAGGCACCGGCATTTGCTGATATTGATGGTGACGAAGATAGCGACCTGTTCGTGGGTAACATCGAAGGAACCGTTGCCTACTATAAAAATGATGCTATTGTGATAGGAATACAAACATTTGCCAAAAGTGAGGTAAATGTCTATCCTAACCCGGTTCGCGATCAGTTTACCATAAAGCTAACGGATGCTCAAGCAGGTAACGTAAAACTATCTATCAGAGATATTGCCGGAAAGCAGGTTTTATCAGAAGTATTTATGCATCATTCTGCCTCTTTTGAACGCACAATCAGCGTAGCGAATCTGGCTGGTGGTATTTATATTTTATCTGTGGAAAATGGCGGAAAACAAGCCGTTCATAGAATAGTAGTGGAATAAACCAACCACTCTTAGAAACTATTAATAAGGCTGCCCCAAAAGGGGCGGCCTTTTTTATAATCTCTGTATTGTTAAACTTGTGTCTAAACCACTATGAAGTCTTATGAACACAATGTTTGATCTAATCAAAAATTTATGTAAAAAGTGTCAGTGCTTCGTTAGTTTAAATAACCTTAAAAGCACATATTAAACCCGTGGTGGCTGATTAACCTGGGCGTCAACTACTGCAAAAGCAGCCATATCCACAATTTCCCTCACGGAAGCTTCCATCTGTAAGATATGTACTGGCTTACCTATTCCCAGTAATATGGGTCCTGTTACATCTGCGCCGCCTATTTCCTGCATCATTTTGTAGGCAATATTTCCAGAGCTCAGGTTGGGGAAGATAATGGTATTCACCTCCCGGCATCCCATTTTACTAAAAGGGTATTTCCGCTGCCTCAGATCGTTATTCAACGCGTAATTCATTTGCATCTCTCCGTCCACGATCAGCTCCGGAAAATCCTTGTGAAGTATTTTTACAGCCTCACCTGCTCTTCCGGGGCTTTTTCCCTTGATAGAGCCAAAATTGGAATAACTAACCACTGCTATTACAGGCTCTATATTAAATTGCCGTACGGCTTCTGCTACCAAATTGGTAGTATCAGCAATGGTTTGCGCCGATGGTTCTATATTTACCGTAGTATCGGCAAAGAAAAATGTGCCTTTTTTGGTTTGCACAATATACATTCCGGCAATATGTTTTTTCGAATTATTCACGCCTGTAATCTGAATGGCAGGCCTTATTACATCTGCATATTTACTAGAAAATCCTGACAGGAAGGCATCGGCATCACCCATTTCTACCATCATGATGCCAAAATGGTTATGCAAGTGCATTTGCTCATGCGCATCCTGGTAAGTAACTCCTTTTCTCTGGCGCTTATCATATAAATGCCGGGCATATTTTTTTCTGATATCCTCCGCTTCCGGTGATCTTTGTTCAATAATTTGAACATTCTCTATGTCAAGGTGGTACTCTTTAATCAACGCCTCAATCTTCAACTTATCGCCAAGAATAACAGGGTCCGCTATGCCTTCATTTATGATGTTTTGAATTGCTTTGAGCATCATAGGATTATCTGCTTCTCCAAACACCAATTTTTTAGGGGCAGATTTTGCTTTCTCACGAATTTCCCGTATTAGCCTGTTATCCATACCCATTCGCTTTTGAAGGGTGCTTTTATATGCTTCCCAATCCTCTATCGTTGCCCGTGCGACCCCACTGTCGACTGCTGCTTTGGCCACGGCCGGAGCTACATGATAAATTAACCGGGGATCCAAGGGCTTGGGAATAATGTAATCTCTTCCAAAATAAAGGTTTTTTGTTCTATAAGCCTTGTTCACCATATCTGGAACATCTTCTTTTGCTAATGCCGCCAACGCATATACAGCAGCCTTTTTCATTTCTTCATTAATCGCCTGTGCCTTTACATCCAAAGCTCCCCGAAAAATAAAGGGAAATCCCAGCACATTGTTTATCTGGTTTGGATAATCCGAGCGCCCGGTGGCAAATATCAAGTCTTTCCGTGCAGCAATCGCTGTATCATAGTCAATTTCAGGATTGGGATTTGCCATAGCAAAAACAATGGGATCACGACGCATACTTTTTAGCATTTCGGCAGTAAGTACGTCGGCTACAGAAAGTCCCAGGAAAACATCTGCATCTTTAAGGGCATCTTCCAGCGTTTCGTCAGCCGTATCACGTACAAATTCAGCTTTATATTTATTCAGTCCGGTGCGTCGGGTATTGAGTACGCCACGACTATCGCACATGATTACATTCTCAGCTTTTACACCAAGCGCAATATATAGCCTTGCACAAGAAACAGCAGAAGCACCTGCCCCATTCACCACTACCTTGAGGTCTTCCATCTTTTTATCCACGAGCTCAACAGCATTGATCAACCCGGCGGCAGAAATAATGGCTGTGCCATGCTGGTCATCGTGAAATACCGGAATATCAAGCGCCGCTTTGAGTTGCTCCTCTATTTCAAAACATTCCGGCGCCTTGATGTCTTCCAGGTTAATACCACCGAATGTAGGTGAAATGGCTTTTACGGTATCAATAAATTCTTCCACCCCCTCTTTATCCACTTCTATATCAAATACATCTATATCGGCAAAAATTTTAAATAATAAACCTTTCCCCTCCATGACGGGCTTTCCGGCAAGTGCACCAATATTGCCAAGTCCCAACACGGCAGTTCCATTGGAAATTACTGCAACCAGGTTCCCTCTTGCTGTGTACTTATAAGCATCTTCAGGATTTTTTTGAATTTCCAGGCAGGGCTCTGCCACTCCCGGTGAATACGCCAATGACAAGTCTTGCTGCGTACTGTGTGGCTTGGTAGGAACAACTTCCACTTTGCCGGGTCGCCCGCTACTATGATAATTCAATGCAGCTTCTTTCGTAATTTTCGCCATAACATTCAGTTTTTATAAGTTTTACTATACAAATTTACAATTCTTCCCGGCAGTATCATACTCAAATGAACAGAGAGGTGCGTGTTTCCTAAAAGTAAGCAATTAAGATTTAACAGGATAAAGTCTATAATGTATTAGATAGAAAGGTTTGCCCTAATAGCGGAACCCTTTCTCACCCTGGCTCTTATATAATGTTTTCAAAAAAAAATTGGGTAAGCATTATGTTGCAAGTTACTTCGATTTTTGCATGATGTTTAATCATTACTAACCATCAGAATTTTCAATGTAATATAACGATGTGATTCTACCTATACATACGTAAACTCTACCCCAGAACCCTGTGGCTTTTAATCTGAGTTTTACCAGATTGAATCACTGGTTAAAGGGAGAAGGCTTTTAAAATAGTTCATCATTAATTCAATCATATTTACTAACAATTAGATTCACTGTTAATTCATTCGTAATATCTCATAAAATAGGAAAATGGGTAAAGTGGTGTCTATTCTGAAAGCCAACCTATAAACTTATTAATTATTCCCATCTCTTTCATTGAAGACTAAGGATATTCCTAATTCCTCTCAAACATTTAGAATATGTTGTCAAGGTAGATTGACAAATTTTTCTGGTTCATGTTATCGCTTTATAATTTTTCCAACAACATCTCACTTGCTTGCCAATGGGTTTTTGTAGTCAATATCCCAGTTATAAATCAGTGCCATTCCTCACAAAAATCAATAAAGAAATACAAGCCATTATTCAACCTTCACCTCGCATACTTGTTTTTCTAATAACTTAACATGATTTAAAACGAACAAAATACATGATGATGAACTACAGGAAACTTGGAAAAACAAATTTTGAAGTATCAGAGATATCCCTCGGCACCTGGCAGGTAGGTGGCAAATGGGGATCAGGATTTGATGATGCCAATGCAGATGAAATCCTGCAGGCTGCACTTGATAAAGGCATCAACTTTATTGATACTGCTGATGTATATGAAAGTGGCCAAAGTGAAAAAGCCGTGGGAAGAAACATGAAAAAGGCCGAAAACCGGATTTATGTGGCCACCAAGTGCGGACGTTATTTACAACCACATACAAGCGAAGAGTATCAGCCCAAAGTATTGCGGAAATTTGTGGAAGACAGCCTCATCCGGCTTCAGGTGGAAACACTTGACCTGATTCAATTACATTGCCCGCCAACGGAAGTATATTACCGGCCTGAGATTTTTCAGTTGTTTGATGATTTAAAAAAAGAAGGGAAAATACGAAACCTTGGGGTGAGTGTGGAAAAGGTAGAGGAAGCCATAAAGGCCGTGGAATATGACAATGTAACCACCGTACAAATCATTTTCAACATGTTTCGGTTAAAGCCTGCAGAAAAGTTTTTCCCACTGGCCAAAGAAAAAAATGTAGGAGTTATTGTTCGCGTACCCCTCGCCAGTGGCCTCCTTACTGGAAAGTTTAATGAAAACACACAATTTGATAAAGAAGACCACCGGAATTTCAACCGTGAAGGCGAGGCATTTGATAAGGGAGAAACCTTTTCCGGTGTTCCTTATAAAACAGGTTTAGAAGCTGTTGAACGACTGAAAAAAATCTTCCCGAATTCTGACAACCTTGCTCCCATTGCATTAAAATGGATACTCTCATATGATGCAGTAAGCTGCGTGATTCCCGGTGCCTCAAAAGTTTCCCAGGTGCATTCGAACGTTCAGGCAAATGATATACGTGAAATCACTTCCCGCCAAAAAGAACAGGTGCAGCAGGTTTATGATGCGCTCATTAAGGAGCATGTGCATCATAAGTGGTAATGGAAAAATGAAAAGATAATGGTTTATTTTAACTGAAGTAAATAAACTTGCCGGGTGCCTTCATGTGTTGAATTAAATCCAATCATATCACCCTTTGGACTCCATCGGCAGTGAATATCGCAGCGCCAGTTGCTTTGATAATCCTCAGGTTGCCTGAATCTGCCAATAGGCAAAACAGCTTCTGTTTCCATATCCATTAAAAATATTTTTTGCTCCCGGTTCTCTGATGGATAAGTATCTGTTATCATCCATTTTTCGTCCGGAGAAAATGCGCCATGCCCATCAAAGTCTAATAAACCTTTACCTAGCCGGTTGTAATTTTCTTCTCCCACCGTAAATAAGATGTGGGCATACTGCGTTGCTTCATACATGGCTGTTACCATCAATTCGTCATCGTTAAGCCAGTCGAAGTGCGATCCGCCCCATCCGTCAGGAAAGCATTTTTGGATATTTGAACCATCCACATTTGCTGTAAGGGAAGTTGTGGCCCAGTTGGGTTTGGTACGGGCAAGCCAGAACACCTTTGTACCCTCATCACTAAATAAAACATGGTTGAAATAGACCCAATCTTCATCTGTGTAAGGATGGATGATATCCTTTACATCACTAATTGAAACAATTAATTCAGCTTCGCCCGTTTCAAGGTCCACCAGAAACAAACCATCATCTTCAGGCAACTGTTCATCTTTTTTAGGGTCTTGCCCTTCACCGGGATAGGCATATCCTTTGCGGGTTAACTTGAGCCGGGAAAAATTTATACTTATGGCTGATTTACCATCGGGAGATACAGCCGCTACAGGATAGTTTATTACCCTGATCTCCTCTTTCGTATGCACATTCAGGATTACTGAAACGTATTTCCCATTCCTGAGGTCATTGAAAATAATCAGGGAATCCGGCGAAGTTCCTAACCAATGTGCCATACATCCCTGTTGGAAGTTCCATGCACGGGTTTCTGCAATGGGGATAAATTCATTTGATATAATATCAACCAAACCAATGGTAGCAGGATCGTTTACAGTGGGAAGCCTATCATCGATATCAGTTTGTAATACGGTAACATACTTTTGGGAGGCACTAAAGGAATTTATACCATAATAACTGGCGAAAAAGTGTTCTTTGGCGGTGTCTGTTAAACGCATCGGTTCGCTTACTTCTGGAAAAGAAACCGCTGTGGTGCTACTTTCATTGCTATTCGTGCATCTTATTAAAAGGATTTGGGCAACCAACATCAGTAAAATTTGTGTTCTCATCATTGATTTTCTTTATTTTGATTATTTTAAGTCTTGTAAGTTGTTATGCGATAAACTGTGGCAGTATTTCATCAGCAGTTAACCACGCTTTTTATGCAAAACATTAGATAAATTGATTAAAATTCGAATTTATTATTTCTAGTTGTTATATATTATCCCGCATGTATCAATATTGTTTTGTCTATCATTTTATTCTTCTCCCCGGGATATCTGATCAGAAGCAGAACTTCGCAGACGTATGCTAATATCTCATTTATGTTTTAAAATATTCGTTTAAGCTTCTACATATTAATTGTTTGAGAATTTTTATGATATATTTGGTGATAAAGACAAATTTATTCATATGAGATATATACCATACATAATGCTAGCCGTTTTTATGGGTTGTGTTTCTTCAATAAAAGGAAACATTCCTGTAAAATTTCAATCTTATACTTCTTCAGAAGGGTTATCAAATAATTACATCCGGAGTATTAATCAGGATAACTTTGGATATATATGGATTGGAACGCGCTATGGATTAAACCGTTTCAATGGGTATGAATTTAAAACCTACCATCATATTCCACAGGATAGCACCAGCATTATCAGCAATGCCATAAATGACATATATCCACAGGATAGCATTGTCTGGATTGCAACCGGCAATGGTATTAACTATTATGATTATAGAACCGAACATTTTTCTCCGGTAGGTTTAAATAAAGCAAACAAAGAAAACAATCAAATCAATTTTCATTCTGTTCATCAGGATAATCAAAATAACATTTGGATAACTTCTGATGAAGGACTTTTCAGGCAAATAAACAACCGGCCCGAATTTGAGAAGTTTAATCTCGGTGAACATACCAACGAAGATGTATTTTGCACCTACATACGCTCAGATGAGGAGATATGGTATAGTATACAGGATTCATTATATCTTTATAATCCACTTACCAAAACCAGGAAATCCTTTGTACATGACCCGGATAATCCTGCTTCAATTTCGGGTTTTATGATTTATGATATATTTGAATTCAGGGACGAGATTTACATTGCTACAGGTGGGGGAGGATTAAATAAATACAATGAAAGCAATCAAACATTTAATCATTTCAATTTTAAGAATGGTATTCTGGATGTGGCCATAAGCCCTGATAGCTTATTTTACATGGCCACGTGGGAAGGTGGTCTTGTGATATTTAACCCGCGAAAAGAAACATTTGAAAATATTGAATATCAATCTTTTGAAAAACATGGAATTAATTCAAACAGCTTAAACTGTGTATTTTATGATCAGTCAAATAGTTTATGGATAGGCACCTATGGGAATGGGATTAATAAATATGATCCTCATTACTGGAATTTTAATCACATAACATATGATAATTCCGGTATTTCCAGTCTTTCTCATAAGAATGTTCGTGCTATTATGAAGGATCATGAAAATAATCTTTGGATAGGAACAGAGGGAGGTGGCCTGAATAAATATAACCTTGCCAGCCACCAAATGGAATATTTTGAAAATGAACACCAAACCAATCAGAATTCCAATGAAGTGGTTATAGCCATTTTAGAAGATAAGCAGAAGGATATCTGGGTGGGCACAATTGCAGGATTAAATAAAGTGGATAGGCAAAACGATAAATATAAAAGCATTGCACTTTTGCACAAGGGTTTAGAAGAAAAATTTACAAAAGCTCAAATATGGAAAATGACCCTAAATCCAAATGGCAACATATGGCTGGGGACAAACCGGGGATTGGTTGATTTTAATCCTCAAACTTATTACTATGAATTTATCAATCCTGACAACAAATACACCAAAAAAATAATAAACAGTGGCGTAACATCTATTTTGGTAGACGGAAATGATCTTTGGTTAGGTACAAAGATGGGGCTGTGCAAGTACATTCATGCAAATGATGATTTTATTGTTTTCCGGCATGAAGAAAATAATAATGAATCACTATCAAACAATGCCATAAATAGTCTGCTTCGGGATCAATGGGGCAATATTTGGGTAGGAACTGACTTTGGTCTCAATAAGTTTAACATTACCAATCAATCTTTTGAGCGATATACAGAAGAGGAAGGTCTTTCCAATAACCGTATCATTTCCATTTTAGATGATAACTCAGGAAATCTTTGGATTTCAACAAACAACGGGATTACCTTCATGGATACTAAAAATGAAAATTTCAAAATATATAATTCTCATGATGGACTGTTGATGAACTTATATAACTCAGGAGCCTATTATAAAGATCAGGATGGTGTTTTATATTTTGGAGGCATTAAAGGCATTGATTATTTTCACCCCGGTAAAATTAAGAAAAACACCTCGGAGCCAAAAGTTTATATTACGGATATTATTATTAAAAATAACTCCGAAGGTTCAGGAAATCATTCCTATGTAAAAGATAATTTATTCATCAAGGATGAAATAAAACTCAAGCATGATGAGAACTTTTTTGATATAAATTTCATCGCACTCAATTTTACCCGAAGTAGTAATAACCGGTATAAATATAAACTTGAGGGTTTTGAAAATGACTGGAATGATGCGGAATATCGGAAAACAGCATTTTATAATGGTGTACCTCCGGGGGAATATACTTTTAAGGTTATTGCCTCCAATAATGATGGTATATGGAATGAAACCGGTGACATATTACAAATATCAATTGCTCCACCCATTTACAAAACATGGTATGCCATTCTTTTTTATGTATTACTGTTCTTGTTTTTAATATATCTCGGTAACCGGTATACCCTCATTGGAATCAACCTGAAGAATGATTTAATATTAAATAATCTGCAAAAAGAAAAGGTGAAAGAGGTATACGATGCAAAAATGAAATTTTTTATGAATATTTCTCATGAATTTCGCACACCACTTTCTCTGATTATTGCACCGCTTGAAGAGGCATTGAAACGTCTGCCCGAAAAATCGGAGATATCCGAAAAAATGCAGATTGCTTACCGTAACTCTAATAAGTTGCTAAACCTGGTTAATCAATTATTAGAATTTAGAACGATTGAAACTGGGAAAGCCAAACTAAGGGTGCAAAAATTCAATATTCTTGATTTAATAACCGAGGTAATGGATAATTTTAAAGAAGCAGCTTGTAACAAATCCATTATTTTTGAAGTAAAAACAAACCTTAATAGCCTGGAAATATGGGCGGATAAAGATAAAATAGAACGCGTTATTACGAATCTGCTCTCAAATGCATTTAAGTTTACAAATGAAACTGGAAGAATAACGATTTATATTACCCTTTCCAAACCTCTGTCGCTGAGTAAACTTGCTAAATCCAGCAATACCCAAAGTTTGAATGAAAGGGTCAAAATAATTGTAGAAGATACAGGAAAGGGTATTCCCGAAGAAGAGTTTGAATCCATATTTGAACGATTTTATCAAATAAATGACGACGATAGTAATATAAAAGGAACAGGTATAGGACTTGCCCTGTGCAAAGAATTGGTAGAACTGCATGATGGAGAAATCGGTATTGAAAGTGAACCTGGTATAGGTTCGCGTTTCATCATCCGCCTGCCACTTGGAAAAGAATATTTGAATAAAGAAAACATAAAGGTTAATATTGAAGAAATTCAACAAACCGGGAAAATTGATTACAAAACAAAAGCTTTACCACACTTACGTAGTAAAAGCCTGGTATCCGGAGATTTACTGAAATACAGAAAACTTAAAACAAAAAATCCTGATCTTCCCAAAATTCTGTTTGTGGATGATAACCCGGACATTATTATGTTCTTAATGCAAAGTTTTGAGCAACATTATAATGTAGCATATGCCCTGACTGTTAAAGATGCACATCAAGTCTTGAAAAATGACCTGCCGGATATCATTATTTCAGATGTTATGATGCCTGAAATTTCCGGATTAGATTTTTGCCGTGAGCTTAAGGCAAACGCCAAAACAAAACATATACCTGTGATTTTGCTCACTGCCAAAAATACTGACACCGATACACTTGAGGGTGTGAAGTCCGGGGCAGACCATTATATTACCAAACCATTTAAAATAGACATCCTTGAAGAAAAAATTAATAATATTTTAAACAGCATTAAAACGGTTAAATCAAATATTGTAAAAGATTTGCCAGTAGACATGCATAAACTTGATTATGAAAGTCCGGATGCTAAATTTATTAAGCAACTTTATACTACCGTAGAAGAAAATCTTTCAAATCCTGATTTAGAAGTACAATTCCTTGTAAAAAAGTTGGGTGTTAGCAGGGCCCAACTATACAGAAAGGTGGAAACACTATGCGGGCAATCCGTGAAAGAATTTGTACGCACCATCCGGTTAAAAGTGGCAGCGAGAATGCTTGAAAGAGGTGATTTACGAGTTTCTGAAGTAATGTATCACGTGGGTATACTTAACCGGCCATATTTTATCAAGCGTTTTAAAGAAATGTACAATACAACTCCTTCCGATTACATGAACAAGCATCAAGTTATTGATAATAAAAGCTAAAGGTTACTCCTAAGTACTGCAACAGAGACATTAGCATTCTGCTTTGAGATACCTGAATATATAATAATTACTACATTTTAAACTCTCCGAATAAACAAGGGATTCTTACATTCCGGTTGCCATTATTGATTTTCTATATTTGAAAATAAAAATTAACCGCTATCCCAGGCCAAATATCAAATAATGAGAAAGGAAAGTTTAATAAACAAAAAAGTCAGGAAAAATAAATATTTGAAAATCTTTATTGCGGTAGTACTCATTAGTTATCTATACCTCATGATTGAATTTATCATTTTTTAAACCAAAATGAAAAAGTACACATTTTAATTGAACCAGTATTAAAAACAATGAAAAACAAACTACTAATTACATTAATTTTTATCATCGGAGCTGTAGCATTTTCCCATGCCCAAATAATTACGGGTAAAGTTACCGATGCAGACGGAGAACCAATACCCGGGGCAAACATTGTAGAAAAAGGTACAACAAATGGTACCATTACAAATTTAGAGGGAGAATACTCCATTTCAAATATTTCTGAGGATGCTACCTTACAGTTCTCATTTATAGGATATCTTACTGAAGAGGTACTGGTAGGCGATAAAGAAGTAATTGACGTACAGCTTATTCAGAATATAGAAGAATTTGATGAAGTTGTTGTCATTGGTTACGGCACCCAGAACAGAAAGGATTTATCTTCTGCTATTACTGTAGTAGAACCAGAAGAATTACAAAGAAACCCCGGTGTTTCCCTGGAACAATCCCTCCAGGGTCAGGCGGCAGGTGTAATGGTTAGTTCTTATGGCGGATCACCCGGGGCCAATGCAAAAGTGCATATCCGGGGTATCGGCAGTCCCAATAACACTGATCCTCTATACGTAATTGATGGTGTTCCCGGTGCCTCCCCACGGAGTATTAGCCCTTCCGATATTGAAAATATTCAAATACTGAAGGATGGTGCTTCT
>JBEPYD010000044.1:0-15509 GCA_041641575.1 Bacteroidales bacterium | reverse complement strand
TGCCCGTTTTGATGGTACACGGGCGGTTTTTCTTTCCGTTCAGCAAAAGGAAAACATGAATATCTTTTCCATAATGGAAGAAATTAATGTTGCTATTGATGATTTCCAAAATGAATTACCGGGAAATATATCCTTGCACAGGGCTTTTGATCAGAGTGAGAGCGTGGATTACCGTATCAACGGTTTTATGATCAGCCTTATTCAGGGTATTGTGCTGGTAGGTATTGTAATTTTCCTGGCCCTTGGTTTTAGGGCTGCCTTACTGGTAATGCTTGCTATTCCGTTTTCCATTTTAATAGCACTGGGATTTGTAGACCTTTCTGGCTTTGGGTTGCAGCAGATATCCATTGCAGCATTGGTGATAGCACTTGGCTTGCTGGTTGATAATGCCATTGTAATTGTAGAGAATATTGAACGCTACATTAGAATGGGATACAAGAGAAGAAAAGCTGCCATAAAGGCCACATCTGAACTGGGCTGGCCGGTGCTAAGCGCAACAGCCACCACCATGCTGGCTTTTGTCCCCCTTATTATGATGCCTGACAAAGCTGGCGCATTCATTGAAAGCCTGCCTGTTACGGTTATTTTTACACTGGCAGCATCCCTTGTGCTTGCATTATCTTTTTTGCCCATGCTGGCGCGGCATTTTTTACGGAAAAACATCAAAAATATGCCGGAAACAGAGAAAAAAGGGATACGGAAATGGCTACAAAGTTTGATAGAAGGTCCGTACCGGAAAACCCTCAGTTTCTCTCTGCAAAGGCCCTGGGTAGTCATTGGTTTTGCCATACTGGTGCTGGCATTTGCCGGATTGCTGTTTTTTGCAGTGGGTGTAACATTTTTTCCAAAAGCAGAGCGTCCGCAATTGATGGTTCGTGTAAATGCACCCGAAGGAACCAATATTGATTACACCGATGAAATCTCCAGGAGGGTGGAACAGGTGCTGGACACCATTCCTTTAATTGAACATTATGCTACCAATGTCGGTCATGGAAATCCGCGTATATACTACAATATCTTCCCAAAGATGTTTACGAAAAATTACGCTGAGATAATGGTCGTGCTCAAAGAATATGAAATTGAGAGTTTTAATGAACTGGTTGCGCAATTGCGGTCAACATTTATAAATTTTCCGGGTGCCCGTATCGAAATAAAAGAGCTGGAGCAGGGAACTCCAATTGAAGCTCCTGTTTCCATAAAATTACTGGGAGAGGATATTCAGGTTTTGCGTACAATTGCCGATGATGTGGAGGCTGTTGTGAGGCAGACAACCGGCGCCATTAATGTTGATAACCAGTTAAACCGAAAAGGTACAGATTTGGTTTTTGAAATCAACCGCGATAAGGCAGGAATGCTGGGAGTTCCTGTAGTAGCCATTGATCAGACCATCCGTGCCAGCCTTGCCGGCAGTATTGTTTCTGAATTCCGGAATAGTGAAGGGGAGCAGTTCAATATTGTACTTCGTTTACCGGTAAATGGCAAAACAAGCATCAATGACTTTGATAAAATTTATGTACAATCGGTAAATGGAAGATTTATCCCGCTGCGACAACTTGTGAGTATACGTTTTCAGGACTCTCCCGGACTAGTGACGCATTATAACTTAAGCAGAAGTGCTACAATAACTGCAGATTTAGAACGGGGATTTTATCTTGATGAGGTGGTAAATGCCATTGACATTGAATTGCAGGAATATACCTGGCCCCGGGGCTACAGCTACAAGTATGCCGGAGAAGTGGAAAGCCGGGAGGAAAGCTTTGGTGGAATGTTCCGGGCCAGCGCCATTGCCCTTATTGCTATATTTGCCTTACTGGTACTGCAATTCCGGTCGCTGAGTCAGCCGTTGATTATATATTCTGCCATACCACTGGCCGTTATAGGTTCTGTTCTTGCTTTACTTATTACCGGTAATAGTTTTTCATTTACCGCCTTTGTTGGTGTAATCAGCCTTATTGGCATTGTAATTAACAATTCCATTATACTTGTGGACTTTACCAATAACCTGCTAAAGGAGGGCAAGACAATTGATGAAGCTATTAAAATTTCCGGGGAAACCCGCTTTACACCCATTGTACTCACCACCCTTACCACCATTGGCGGATTGTTACCGCTTACCCTGCAGGGCGGCACGCTTTGGGCGCCTATGGGCTGGACCATTATAGGCGGATTGTTTGTTTCTACTTTTCTTACCCTTATTGTTGTGCCTGTTTTGTATAAGCTTTTAACACCGGCGCAGCATAAACATCATTTATCATAATTTTCCGAAATACCTCATTTTTTGGGGGTATTCTTTATGATAAAAGGATGAAATATATCACCCTTTTTGAGCAAACCTGTTATCACTTCTGCCGTAAAACTACCCAAAGCATAAAGTAAAAGTGATGGTATTTCAGATGCGCATGGTTTTTCTGATAGTGGGGTTGTTTTTTATTTCTTTTTTGGACATTTATGGTCAGGGGTGTGATGGTGATGTTCCCATATATATTGTTGATCTTTCAAATCCAACAACTGATTCAGTTTCATGGGTCTTAGATTCAGATACAGCTAGCTTACGTGATGGGGTTTGCTGCACAGATGTAAATTGCATTGAGTTTCATATTATTCTTAGCGATAATGCAGACATCTTCTCTTTTGATTTTGATGGTGCTCCCGCACAACAATATCACATAAATTGTACCTGGACATATAATGTAAAAGATCGCATTTGCTTAGACAATAATTTAAAAGCCCTTGATACTATTAAATTGGCATATTGTAAGAATGGTAATAACACGGGATCCTATACTATAACTGTTGTCCAGGAAGTAAAAGCCTCCAACGATATTGCCGTAAGCGATGGCTGTGCGGCTGAAATTGCTGTAGAAGGACTTACCGAATCAACCATTCAGTGGCAAACATTGCCTGGAGGTAGTTACGACTCATATTTAAGCTGTTTGAGTGGCTGTGATACCACTACCATTACCCCGCAACCAGGTTATCCTCCTTTTATTGATGTAGTTGTAACAGGAGATCAGCAAAGTACATGCAGTGGGGCTTTTACTACCGAAGATACAGTGCGTGTACATTTTGTTTCTGAGAAGTTTGCCAGTATTGCCCCGGCCGATCCGGCCATATGCTTTGGGGGTACAAGTGCTACACTTACAGCCACAGCCACAGGTGGGGCACCCCCCTATCAATATCGTTGGAGCACAGGAGAGACCACACCATCAATAGATGTAAACACAGCCGGCGACTACTGGGTGGAAATAACCGATACCACTGCCTGTCCTCCCATCTACGATACGGTTACGGTAACCAAATATGATTCACAGATCGATGTATATGCCGGTGAGGATTTCGGCATCTGCGATGGTGATAACATCATTTTGAGGGATAGTGTGGCATCTGCCCTGGGCGCCTACTGGTACGGAGGCAGCGGCACTTTTGCCAATAACGATAGCCTTGCCATTGATCCTGTCGTAACCTACACTCCTGCACAAACGGAAATTGACACGGGGGGAGTCCAGCTTATTCTGATGACCACTCGCAACGGGGATTGTGCCCCGGATTATGACACAGTAGTAGTTGCCATAAACAAAGAGCCTTATGTTTTTGCCGGGAACGATACCACTGTTTGTGCTGCAGCCACCACTTTAAACCTTTATGGGGCGGTATGGGGCGGTTCCACAACCGGTGTATGGTCGGTTATCTCCGGTTCCACGGGCACATTTGATTCCGCTGCAGATCAATTGACGAATTCGTATACTGTAGACCCCACCGATACTACCCGTGGTTATGTGGAATTTATCCTTACCTCCACGAATAATGGAAATTGCATTCCCGGCGACGATACCATCCGTATTACCTTTCAGCCGGAACCTATTGCCCTTGCCGGGTCCAACACCCGTGTCTGTACCAATAACGCCATCGCCAGTCTGGATGGAGAAATTTATAATGCCACCGGTGGTTACTGGAGTACTTCCGGATCGGGGAGTTTTGGCAGTGCAAACACCGATCTTGCCAATACCTACATCCCCTCTGCTGATGACATTACCAATGGCACGGTAGGTTTATTCCTCACCACTACAGGCAATGGAAAATGCGCAGCCGATATAAGCTTTATAACTGTTATTATAGATCCTGCACCTACTGTGGAGGCAGGAAATGATACCTCTGTCTGTACTTCTGTTGCAGGGTTGCAATTGAGTGGAAGCGTTACCGGACTTATCAGCACTACAGGAAAATGGTCTTCTAATGGATCCGGAACTTTTACGCCCAACGATTCTGCACTAAATGCCACCTACCTTTTTGATGCTGCAGATTACCTGCAGGACAGCATCATGATTTACCTGAATTCAAGCAACAACCAGCATTGTGCTCCCGTGGTGGATTCCTTTTCCGTTAAAATAATACCCGCACCAACGGTCCTGGCAGGTGCTGACCAACAGGTATGTGCCAATAACAGTGCAATAAACCTGAATGGATCCTTAACCCTGGCCACACAAGGCATCTGGGCTTCCACAGGCGGTGGTGCTTTTGGGACTGATACCGATCTGATTACAACATATAATCCCGGTACCACGGCAGGTTTCGATACCTTGTTTCTTACCAATACAGACTACCTGCAATGCCCGCCGGTAACAGATTCTCTGGTTGTGGAGCTTACTGCTGTACCTGTTATCGAAGCCGGAAATGATGATACCATCTGTGCCAATACAGGTTCATTTCCGGTTAATGCAACGATTACTGGTGTATATGATCAATTGCAATGGAATGTTTTAGAGGGCGCCGGTTCTGCTGATAACCCTTCTTCTGCTTCAACATCCTATCAGATTCATACGGATGATACCCTGGTGCGGCTTGAGCTTGTGGTAACTGATAATGCAAATGGTTGTCTGCCGGTACGCGATACTGTCAGTTACACCCTGCTGCCTTCCCCGCTCGTATATGCAGGCAGTGATCAAACCATTTGTGCCAACTACCCTCATGCAGTAATTGGCGATGCAAGTCTCATTTACCAGGAATCCTATCAATGGCAAACCAGCGGTACGGGTTCTTTGTCGGCTACAGGACCCCCCCCTGATGTTTCTTACACCTTTAGCAGTGCCGACACCGCTGCGGGAAGTGTAACGTTAACACTTGAAGCCACCAACCAATGTGCTGTTATCACTGATGACATGGTGATAACCTTCTCCCCTGCACCCGTTGTGAATGCAGGCATGGATACAACCCTCTGTTCCAGCATCGGAGAGATAGATTTAAGTGGGAGCGTGAACGGAGGTGCTGCTACAGGTAAATGGAACACATCCGGTGATGGTATTTTTAATCCTGATACTTCTGATTTAAGTGCAACGTATGTTTTCGGCAGCACAGATATTTCCTTAATGACAACGACTCTCACGCTTACCTCCACAAATAATGGGGGTTGCCTTCCGGTTTCTGATTCCCTGGTACTGGAGATTACGGCTTTGCCAGTTATAGAAGCCGGAAATGATGATACCATCTGTGCAAATGCAGGTTCATTTCCGGTTAGCGCAACTATTACCGGCGTATATGATGATTTGCAATGGAATGTTTTAGAAGGCAGTGGTACTGTTGATAACCCTTCTTCTGCTTCAACATCCTACCAGATTCATGCGGATGATACCCTGGTGAGGCTTGAACTTGTGGTAACTGATAATGTGAATGGCTGCATGCCTGTACGCGACACTGTTGATTACACCATGCTGCCTTCCCCAACAGTATTTGCAGGCAGCAACCAAACCATTTGTGCAAATTATCCTTTTGTAGTAATTGATGATGCTAATCTCATTTATCATGATTCTTATCAATGGCAAACCGGAGGCACCGGTACCCTGGCAGCTACAGGAACCCCTCCTGATGTTTCCTACACCTTTAGCAGTGCCGACACCGCTGCGGGAAGTGTAACGTTAACACTTGAAGCAACAAACCATTGTGCGGTTACCACTGATGACCTGGTGATATCCTTTTCCCCTGCACCCATTGTTTATGCAGGCACAGACACCACCCTTTGTTCCAGTATTGCAGCGATACAATTGAATGGGAGCGTTAGCGGAGGTGCCATATCAGGCAACTGGAGCACATCCGGGAATGGTATTTTCAATCCTGTTTCTTCCGATTTAGGTGCAGCTTATACTTTTGGCACCACAGATACTACACTAAACACGGTAACTCTCACACTTACTTCAACAAATAATGGAGGCTGCCTTCCGGTAACAGATGCGCGTACCCTTACATTAATAGACCAGGCTGTTGTGAACATTACTGCTCCTGATTCAATATGTACCACAGAAAACATAAGCCTCTCCGCTACCATTACCGGTGGCTCCGGTCAGGGTGTATGGACAACAGCCAATGGCACAGGCACTTTTTCTCCTGACAATGCCGCGCTGGATGTTACCTATACCACATCCGCCCAGGATAAAACAAACGGGAATGTTAGTTTTACGTTTACCACCATTAATAATTTCGGATGCCCAGGCGCTTATGAAAATACAAATGTTATAATTTTACCTCCCCCCACTGTTGAAGCCGGCACAGATAAGACCATATGCGCCAACAATACCTCTGTTTTAATAAACGATTGGGATGCCGGGGAAAATAATTTTGCCTGGAGCACCAGCGGATCAGGGACTTTTAATGCATCAGCAGACAGCAGTAGTTTTGAGTACCTGCCCTCCTCAGCTGATACGGCTGCCGGATCGGTTTACCTTACACTTACCGTAACTGATGGTTGTGCATGGATAGCTGACAGCCTGCGGCTAACCTTTACGCCTGCGCCTTATGTGTTTGCCGGAGATGATCAGTATCTCTGTGAAGGGGAAAGTCTGGTAGCACTACAGGGTACCATATCAGGTGTGATTTCAACAGGATTTTGGAGCCACAATGGTGAAGGTGTGTTTCAAAGCCCTACTACTTCGCTTTCCAACACCTATGAGATGATGAATGCCGACCTGGTAAACAAACAGGTAGCCCTCATACTCACCTCTGATGTGGCCGGGGGATGTTTGCCCGCCAAAGATACCATGATGGTATACATTACCACTGTTCCAACAATAGAGGCAGGTGCTAATCAATTGATCTGTTCCAATGATTCAGCAAATGTTTCAGCTACTATTACCGGTGGCAGTGGTAAGGCGCAATGGACTACTGCCGGCGATGGCACTTTTTATCCATCCGATACTGCTGCTCAACCATCCTACATTCCGGGGCCTGCAGATATCACTAATGGCAGTGTAGTACTTACGGCGACTACTATTCACTCATGCCAAAATGTCTCTGATCAGCTTACGGTAAATATTTCCGTAGCACCTGTTGTTGATGCCGGTGATAACCAGCTGGTATGCGAAGGAATTGTGCAAATACTTGTGAACGGCAATGTTTCGGCCAATGGTCTGCCGGGCACATGGCTGTCATCAGGCACCGGTACATTTGATAATAACAACAATCTTTCCACGCAGTATAATATCACTGCCGATGATTTTACCCAAGACAGCATTTACCTGGTTCTACAATCTTCCCCCTCAGCAGGATGTGCTACTGTTACAGATACCTTAACGCTGCGTTTGCTTAACGATCCGATAGTGGATGCCGGAGTAGTGGCGGATTTTTGTGACAACGACAGTGCTTTACTCAATGGTACCATAACCGGAGGTGCGGGCACCGGTACATGGACTACTTCCGGGGATGGTTTTTTCTATCCCTCTGCTGATTCTTTAAACAATCTAAACTATATTCCCGGACCTAATGATATAAGCAATGGCACTGTGCAGTTTGCATTAACTACAACCAATACGGGCACCTGTCCGGCGAGTGGTGATATTACTTCGGCAAATATTTTGCCCGGCCCCGTGGCCAATGCCGGTATTGCCGATACCACCTGTACCAATAATGCCATTATTAACCTTTCAGGTTCAGTAGTAAATGCCGGGGGTGGTACATGGTCATCATTAACCGGAAATGGTTCATTTACTTCAAATATTGATTTGAACACGGTATATTCTTTATCTGCCAATGAACTGGATTCATCCATAGTAAGAATAATGCTGGAAACCACTGGCAATGGTATTTGTGCGTCAGATTTTGATACGGTTGAATTTACTGTAATACCCCCTGCGCAAGTGAGTGCCGGTGAGGATAAATTTATTTGTACCGGCACAAAATCGGTGTTTTTGCAGGGTAGCATCAGCGGTGTAACCCAAACAGGATTATGGAAAACTATGGGAAGCGGAACTTTTTTCCCGGATGCTCAAACCCCTTCTCCCATGTACCAGTTGAGCAATGCCGATACTACAGCCAAAAATGTAACACTGGTACTTGAAAGCACATCAAACCGGCAATGTAATACTGTTACCGATACCATGAGGGTAGTGGTAACACCGTTGCCATCCGTAGACGCCGGAGCCGACCAAACCGCATGTGCCAATAACCCCAATATCGCGTTAAGCGGCACGGTAACCGGAGGTTCGGGTACAGGCACATGGTTTGTGCCGGGTGGAGATGGTAGTTTTACACCGGATCAGAATAATTTGAATGCCACTTATAATCCGGGAATCGTTGATATTACCTCAGATTCAATTTACATTGTATTGATGGCTTCCGATGCATGCGTTTCCGTAAGAGATACCCTGACAATCATCTTGCCACCTGCACCAGTGGTTTTTGCAGGCGAGGATATCCTTATCTGTGAAAACGTAACGGATGTACCCCTGAATGGCAGTGTTACCGGCACTGCAACAGAGGGTAATTGGGAGACGCTTGGCGACGGTGGTTTTAACAATGCATCGGACCTGAATGCAACATATACGCCGGGAGCAGCCGATAAAGCTGCAGGAAGTGTGCAGCTTATATTGCATTCCGCCAATGAGCAATTTAACTGCCTTCCGGAAACGGATACCCTGCAACTTAGTTTTGGCGTAAGGCCGACATCAACTTTCACATTGCCAGATACTACCTGTGCTTTTAGCCTGGTAAATGGCGTAAGCACGGGCACGGTATCGGAGGGCATTATAACTGACTGGAAATGGATAATAAACCAGGATACGCTGGCAACCCAACATATGAGCTATGCCTTTGATGCGGCAGGGCTGCATACGGTTCATCACGTGGTGTATTCTGATAAAGGATGTTCAGACACAGCTTCGACACAGATATTTGTACCCACGGTGCCGGTAGCAGATTTTAACATCAGTAAACGCTGCGAAACACAGGAAGTTGCGGTTTCTAATATATCTTCTTCCGGAGTTTACTGGGAGTGGGATTTTGATAATGGTGAAACAAGTAATGTCTATGAGCCTGCAGGAGTGGTATTTGACACGTCAGGAACGTATCGGGTACAGTTGGTGATGACAGATGTCCATGCCTGTAAAGACACCATGCAGAAGGAGGTATTTATACAGCATACACCGCACGCAGGTTTTAAAGCCGACCGTTTTTGTGAAGGCACAACAGCAGTATTTAATGATCAGGCTACTGTTACAGGTGATGTGATCATTGACTGGTTCTATGACTTTGGTGATGGCACTTTCAGTAATGAGCGAAACCCCTCGCATACGTATGTCACATCTGATAGTGTGTTGATTACGCAAATTGTGTCCACACAAACCTGTTCCGATACTTTTACACTTAAAACGGCACCCGTACCTGTACCAACATTCGGTTCATTGCCAGCTGAGGGATGCTCTCCACTTGATGTTACCTTCGCGTTAGATACACTTGAAGATGCTTCTTATTTCTGGGATTATGATGATGGATTTACCTCGCGCCTTAAAGTACCTTCTCATACATTTCTCAATAACAGTGATACCACCCGGATTTTTCATGTAAAACTTGTGGTACAAACAGCTTCCGGATGTACTGATTCAGTAACCAATCCGGTAACAGTATTTGCCAACCCCACCGTTAACTTCTCAGCCGATGCCATGGAAAAATGTAGCAACGACACATTTATATTTACTCAAAACACCATCAACGCCATTGACCTGACCTGGAATTTTGGCGATGGCACACCAGCGGCAAGCGGGACTGAAGTTTCACATGCTTTTGTAAACAACACGCAGCAAAATCAGTTCTACCCGGTTAAACTTACCGGTGAAACAATGCATGGTTGTATTGATTCTACCATTAAATATGTTACCGTATATCCTATTCCGGATATTTCCATTTCCTTTTCGGCAGATACAGCCTGTGATATGGAAAATGTGATGCTCAGTACTTCTCCCGGTGGTGTTTCCTATGAGTGGGATTTTGGTGATGGCACCTATGCAACTGCCGGTAATGCTGTAGGCCATGTATATAGTTTAGATGCCAGTTCTGTGGATACTACTTACCAGATATCCTTAATCTATACTTCTGCCAATGCATGTAAAGACACCTCCGGAAGAACCCTTGTAGTGAAAGCCAACCCGGATGTAGATTTTGTATTGAGTGCTTCTGCGGGTTGTGCGCCCTATTTTACCCCTGAAATTACCAACCTGACCACGGGAGGGTTTGAATTTTACTGGGATTTTGGAACGGGCGAGGTTCAGGATACAATGGTAAATGATTCACAATTCAGTTATAATTTTTCAAATACCACTGCCCGTCAGGTTTCAAAAACCATTTCACTCACCGCTTTATCGAACAATGGATGCCTTAGTTCAGCAGACCGCACGGTGAGTGTGTATCCGGCAATGACTGCCTCTTTCACAGCCAGTGATACCGAAGGCTGCGACCCGCTGAACATTAATTTTGAAAGCACTTCCGTAGATGCCAGTAGTAACCGGTGGTTGTTTGGCGATGGCTTTACTTCAACAAACCGAAATCCGCTGCATACCTTTAGCAATGACACCAATTTTACTGTAAATTATCAAACAAGCCTGATTTCTTCCAACGCGTTTGGATGTGTGGATACTTCAGAAATTATACAGGTTCTTGTTCATCCTTCGCCGGATGCATTTTTCCAGATCGACAACTCTGCCGGCTGCTCTGAATTCACCCTTTCGGTGTCTAATTACTCCCGCATTGTTGACAGTTTACGCTGGAATATGGGTGATGGCACAGTTTACACGCACATGCAGGACACTTTTCAGCATGTTTACAGAAATTTGACGGACAATGTAATAGATTATCCCTTTACACTTACGGCTTATAATGGTTTTGGCTGCACCGATACCGTGGCTGAAATCATCAATGTGTATCCTGAAGTCTATGCATACTTTGATGCAGATACAGTGGGTTGTACGCCGTATCGTGTAGCATTCACTCATCAGTCAGAAGGAGCAGAGTTTTACAACTGGACATTTGGCGACGGAAACACATCTACCAGTGAGAGCCCTTTACATACATATTCCAACCTTACCATGCAACCACGCAATTATACAGCACGCTTAAAAACTGTTTCACGATATGGTTGTGAAGATGTTTTCGAACGACAGTTTACTGTTTTTAACCAACCTGATGCCACCTTTACCATTTCAGACAATGATATCTGTGCCCCTGACTCTATAGTTTTAAACGACAGTACTGTTGGAGGTGAATTATATCACTGGGACTTTGGTGATGGTAATACCGTAACCACGACTGATTTTAAGAATGCTGTTTTTTATGACAATACCAGTAATGCTCCCTTAACCCATGATATTGAACTGATTGTTGAAAACCGGTATGCCTGCACTGATACCGTATCGCATACAGTAACCGTTTACCCGCAGATTCAGGCCTCTTTTGATGCCATCAATGCCGGATGTAGTCCCTTACCGGTCTCTTTTAACAATACCAGCGACTTTGTTGTAACCTACCATTGGCAATTTGGCGATGGTGGTGTTTCCGGTCTGCCGCATCCCCAACATACATATATAAATGAATCTGAAAACGATACCACATATCATGTAATATTAATGGCAAGGTCTCATTTTGGTTGCACAGATACGGCTTCGGGTACGGTGGAAGTTTATGCCTCACCCGACCCGGAATTTGATATTACGCCGTCCTATCAGGAATTCCCCAATGCCACTGTAACCATAGATAATACCACCCATGGCAGCTGGAATTATGTATGGGATTTTGAGGATGGAACGGTGATGCAGGTAGCAGAACCCGTATCACATACCTATGCTGACTGGGGTACATACAGGGTGATTATGGAAGCCATCAGCATTACACATCCTGAGTGTAAAGATACTGTATCGCATGTAATTCAGATTGTGGCCGGGCATCCTGTGGCAGATTACGATACTGCCTTTGCCGGATGTGCCCCGCTTACGGTAACTTTCAGAAATAAATCTGTAAATGCTGATTGGTACGAATGGAGCTTTGGCGATGGCGGAAAATCTGACAATGAAAATCCCACTTATACTTATAACTATCCGGGAACTTTCGTTGTACGGTTAAAAGCCATGAATGTGCATGACTATGATATATCTGAAAAGCACACCATTGTTGTTCACAGAAATCCTATCGCCTATTTTCAGGTGGCACCGCAGGTGGTGACCATTCCGGATGCCTTGCATACCTATAATTTAAGTGATAATGCCGTACGCTATAAGTGGAATTTCGGTGACGGCTATGAAAGCGAAGACCCCATACCCAGTCATTATTATGAACATGAAGGTAAATATACCATCACCCTTGAAGCCTGGTCAGAACATGGTTGTTATGATTCAATTATCAAGGTGGATGAAGCCATTGTGGAATCAGGATGTCAGTTTCTGTTTCCTGACGCCTTTACACCAAACCCGGACGGCAGCAACGACGGACATTACGACCCCACACAACCTGAATTAACCAATGATGTTTTTCATCCGCTTTACAACAACATGCGGGATTATACCCTTGAGATTTATAATAAATGGGGCGAGTTGTTATTTATAAGCAATGATATTGACGTGGGCTGGAACGGCTTTTATAAAGGAAAACTGGCACCACAGGGTGTATACATTTGGAAAGCCCGTGCATTTTGCATCAATGGAAAGGTATATGAAAAGGCTGGAACAGTAACACTGGTGCGGTAAGATGAATGTTAAAATATGAGCAGTAAGCAAATACAATATATATTCCTTTTATGGATTTTATACCGGGTGATTTCGCCCGGTAGTTTGCTTTTTGGGCAGGACGGTCATTTTTCGCAATATTATGCATCCAAGCTTTACCTGGCTCCCTCGTTCGCCGGTACTACCAATGGCAGCCGCCTTACCATGAATTTTCGGGATCAGTGGCCACAATTACCCAATGAATTTATCATATATACCGTAGGTTTTGATCATTACATGCCCGAATTCAGAAGTGGCATAGGATTGCTCATTTATGGCGACAGGGCCGGTTCCGGGGCACTGACCAACCAGCGCATAGCCCTTCAGTATTCCTACAATTTCGACATCTCGCAAAGCTGGACTCTCAGGCCAGGCATTCAGTTTGAAAATGGCATCACCACCCTTAATTTTAACAAACTTACTTTTGGCGATCAGCTTTCTTTTTACGGCAACAGACCCATCAGCATAGAAAATTATGACAGGGAGCGAATGCTCTATTTCGATTTTGCCTCCTCTATCCTGGCTTATTCTGATAATATGTGGTTTGGCTTTTCTGCCGATCATTTGCCTACCCCCAACAATACCCTGGTATTTGGTGAAAATGATATTCCTATCCGGTATTACGCTTTTGCTGGTGCTAAAATATTCGAAAAACAGTCTTTGATGGTAAGAGATGAAAGTATTTATTATGCTTCTTTTATCTATCGCCGGCAGGGAGATTTTGACCAGCTGGATGTGGGATTTTACTGGAATGGAAATCCGGTGGAGCTTGGACTTTGGTACAGGGGATTACCCGTGGTGAAAAATGAATATGAAAAAGTGGATCATGATGCAGTGGTGATTAAAATTGGATACTACACGGATTATATGGCCATCGGGTACAGCTACGATTTTACAGTTTCATCCCTGCACAGCGTAACAGGCGGAGCGCATGAAGTATCGATAAGTTATGTTTTTAATCAGAACCGGCGCTCGAAAAAGAAATACAAGGCTATACCATGTCCACAGTTTTGAGGGGGGTAAGTTGAAAGTTATAAGGGGTAAATTGATCAGATAATAGGCATAAGAAGGAAGGCAGGAGGGAGAAGGAAAAAGGTAAAAGGCAATAGGCATGAGGCAAAAGGCAGGAGGCAAGAGGCAATAGGAATGAGACAGAAGGGAGGGGGCAAAAGGCAAAAAGGCATAAGGGTGATAAGGAGATAGAAAGCTGAGGGATTAAAATGTAAAAATGATTGTTTAAAGAGTGACTGACGGCTATAACCTCGGTTTCCTTTCTGACCTTCCACTTATGACTTCTGCCTTTTGCCTTCTCTTTACTCAAACACGAACCAATCCACTGCCAGTTCCATCTCAGAGTCGCCGTAAAATTTCACCCACAGGGCGTAGGTGCCGGAGATGGGGTAAGCGAGGTCCGCTTCCACTTCTATCCATTCATTGGCATTAGTGGCGGCCGGCACATCAATGGTAACAAAAGGGTTTTGCCAGGGCATGTGGTGTGAGAAAACTATTTTTGAAGGTTTCTCCGATGCTTTTACCCTGGCACGCACGGTTTTTATGTCATTATCAAACATAATATACTTGTATCCTATCCGGTCTTCATGGTTGATGGCACCAATTTCTTCATTTTCTGGTGACGTGAGTTGGATGCGTGCATTGCCAAACAGCAGGCACGCCCGCTCTGCTTCAATTTTTTTTGTGGCTTCCAGGGGCGGTCCTGCTCCCTGCGATGTCATTTCCACCTCCGGAATGCTGCCATCTTCTCTGAAAGATATGGGTTCCACACAGGGCTTCCGCATCATGCGGCTGTTGTGGGTAGATCGGTGGTAAAACACATACCACTGTTTGTTAAATTCGGCAATGCTGCCATGGTTGTTCCATACGGAAGGGTCGCTGTTGTCGTTATCTACAATTACACCCCGGTATGTGTAAGGCCCCATTGGCTTGTCGCTGGTTGCATAACCCAGGCAGGTGGGGGCAGTGGCCCGGCTTATGTCGGCAAACACCAGGTAATACGTGCCATTGCGTTTCGTCATATAGGCACCTTCGTGGAAAAAATGTTCTTCTTCGGTAAGTATGTTATCCCGAATGGTGGTGGTATCCACGGTAATCATATCGGGCATCAATTTGGCCATTTTAAGGGTGAACTGACCCCACAGGTAGTATGCCTGGCCATCATCATCAATAAAAATACCGGGATCTATTTCCTCATATCCTCCGGTATTGATGGGCTGCACGTACTCAAAAGGGCCGGCAGGACTATTCGAAACGGCCACGCCCTCAGCCTGCTCCCGGCTGGGCTGGCAATAGTACAGGTAATACCGCCCGTCTTTTACCATGGCATCCGGTGCAAACAGGAGCTTGTCATTATAAGGTACCTGGTCGTTTTCGCCTTTGGATGAAAACACATCGCGGTGAATGTTCCAGTCTTTCATGTTGAAAGTGGAAAGCACATGGTACCGCCAGGAACAATAATAATTGGTTGACTCATCTACGGAACCATAC
>JBEPYD010000043.1:0-15571 GCA_041641575.1 Bacteroidales bacterium | reverse complement strand
GTAAACCACTCAGGTAACGCAGCGAAAGACGGGTTGGAAACATCACCGGTAGGTATGGGAGCCATAGCTGTTACACCTACATCGGCAATACTGTTATTTGCCTCAATATAATCTACGAAGTTGTCGATTGAATCCTGTGGAACCGTATAAATGGGTTGATCATTTTCATCTTCAGGAGAATAAACCGTGGCAATACCTGCAAAAGTACCATCAGCAACATTCTGGAAGATGTTGTTTTCAATTTTCAGGTTTTCCCAGGCGTTCCATTGTGTGAATGAACCTCCAAATTCACCTGCATCAAACTCTTCCACATATTCTAAACGCAGGCCTTTGGCTTGTTCTGCGAAAATGGAGTTATGATACTGACCACCAAAGAATTCTCTTAATGTAAGTGCACGGTCTCCGGCAGAGGCTCCACCACCTACATAAGTAGCATTAGAAATCATTGGAGTAGTAAAAGGAGTACCATAGCGATTGTTACCTGGGCCACCATCATGCTCACCAAAGTTATCTCCGGTACCATCACCAACCTGTTTGGTGAACCAGAATTGTCCATAACCAGTGAAGCCTTCGTCAATGTCGTATGAGTCATCAGAAACATCAGTTACTACCATAAAGCTGGTATTCACATTTCCACCGAACCATTCTACACCATCGTCGTCATTGGCTGTAACTTCGATATGGTGAATAGTAGTGCCGGCACCTACAGCACCGAGTGTTAAACCATTTATCTCTGCATCTTCATCCAATTCAGATCCACCGTGACGGATAGAAACATATGCCAGAGTTCCTGAATTATCATTAGGGTCATCACCACCGTATAGTGCATTTTCAGCTACCGGTACACCTTCGATATTGTTATTATCATCAAGGTTATTGTGAGGGCCCTTCCCAAGAATAATCAGGCCACCCCATAAGCCGCGGAAGGAGGTGGGAGCATCAAGATTTACATCACTTAGGGCAGTGAAAATAATCGGGTCGCTTGAAGTACCTTCTGCCATAATTTTTCCACCGCGTTTTACGATAAGGGCAGAAGCATTTTCAGCAGAACCTGGGTAAGCTCTAATAATAGTACCGGGTTCAATTGTAAGCGTTGCACCATCCTCAACAAAAACAAATCCATCTAAGATATAAGTATTTACGCTTGACCAGGTAGTATTTGAAGTAATATCATCAGATATAATTATGTTTTCTCCTTCCAGATCACCAATGTCATCGTTATAAGTATCATTCGGGAAAGTATGAGTCCAACCACCGGCCCAGTGACCCGTAACATCCGGATTAAATGCGCCTTTGAACTCTACTCTGGTAAACCATCCGGATAATGATCCAAAAGTTGCTCCAGACACATCCTCAGTAGGTACTGGATTTGTGGCAGATACGCCCGCATTCTTAATGGTGTTGTTTACCTCTACATATTCCACAAATGCATCGATAGAATCTTGTGGTACTGTGTATATGGGCTGAGGTGGTTCCTGATCATCTTCTGGTGAATAAACACTTACAATGCCCGGGAAAGTTCCATCAGCCACATTCTGGAAGATATTGTTTTCGAATTTTAGATTACCCCAGGCATTCCATTGTGTAAAGGCCCCCCCCAATTCACCGGCATCAAATTCTTCCACATATTCTAAGCGAATACCTTTTGCCTGCTCGGCAAAAATGGAGTTGTAGTATTTTCCGCCAAAGAATTCACGTAAGGTTAATGAACGGTCACCTGCACCGGCTCCACCGCCCACGTATGTCGCATTAGACATGACAGGTGTTGTAAAAGGAGTTCCGTAACGATTGTTACCTGGGCCACCATCATGCTCGCCAAAATTGTCGCCGGTACCGTCTCCGGCTTGTTTTGTAAACAAGAACTGGTTACGCCCGGAAAAACCCTCGTCAATATCATAAGAGTCATCAGAAACATCTGCCACTACCAGGTATTTTGCATCTACATTGCCACCAAACCACTCAATACCATCATCGTCATTTGCCGTTACTTCAATATGGTGGATCGTGGTTCCGGCACCAACGGCACCAAGAGTCAGACCATTAATTTCTGCATCCGTATCCAATTCGGATCCACCATGGCGTATAGAAACATAGGTCAGTGTACCTGAGTTATCATTAGGGTCATTACCGCCATATAGTGCATTTTCAGCTACCGGTACACCTTCAATATTGTTATTATTATCCAGATTATTATGCGGACCATTTCCTAAAATGATCAATCCACCCCATAAACCTCTGAATGTTGATGGTGTTTGAAGGCTCTCATCACTGGATGCAGTAAAAATTATAGGCTCTGCCGGTGTACCCTCGGCCATAATTTTGGCTCCTCTTTTTACAATGAGTGCTGAAGCATTTTGTGCAGAGCCAGGTAAAGCTTTGATAACAGTGCCGGCTTCAATGGTTAGGGTTGCACCTGGTTCTACAAAGATAAAACCATCTAAAATGTAAGTATTGTCTTTAGTCCATGTAACATCTGCAGTGATATCCTCTGAGACAGTTATATCTGCTGCATGAAGAATGCCACCTGCCATGAAAAGACAAAGTAGGAAAAAAGTAATCTTTTGTTTCATGTTTTTTTAATTTTTTAATAAGGTAAAATAATTTGTAATTGTTAACACTTGCAAAATAAATCCATTTGAATGTAATTCATATTAAAACAGTATTATGATATCTTTAAAGATTTGACAGGACAGAAAGGTTATGATAACAAAAAGTTTTTGAACTCATAACATAAGCTTAATATAGGATTAATAATATCTAATAAAAAAAGACCTACTCGCTATTAAATAGGTCTTTTTTACTGCAAGCAATATATCTGTTTAAAGATTACTTTTCAAAAGTATAGCTTAAAGATATAGAAAACTTTCTTCCTCTGCTAAATTTTCTGAATGGATATATTTCTCTATCAAGTTCAAAACTTTGTTCAAAAACTGGGTTTAGGAGGTTTTCAGCTGAAAGTGAAATTTCAAAATTGTCAAAGACTTGTTTTCCAATGTTAAAATTCAATTCCGGATAAGGTTGTTCATATACATCGGGGGTTTGGAATTTGCTTAGAATTACAATCTTTTCACCTTCTACATTGAAAGCCACATTGGCATTCAATCCTAAATCAGCATTGTTGTAGATAAGGAATGCATTAAAAATATAAGGAGGTTGACCGTAAAAAGGTCTGGTTGAAGGAAAGTCTGGTACCACCTCTCTGGCAAGTCTAAGACGAGTTGAATCTACATCTTGAATACTATAAATATAGGTGACGTTTGTACCTATTTGAAAATCTTACAGTGCCGGAATAAAATCCAATGATTTTCGGAATTCCATTTCGATACCGTACATTTCAGCGTCAGTTCCGTTCCTAAACGTAGTTAAGGAACCTGTAAATGACAATTTATAACGTTCTATTGGAGAATGAAAATATTTATAAAATCCACTTATGGAAATAAGCTCCCCGGGATTGAAGAAATACTCCCATCGCAAATCAATATTGTCTATAGTTCCGATATTAAGTCCTGGATTTCCTAATATAGTTGCATTTTCTGTGTATTCATAATACTCATAAGGCGCACGTTCCCTGAACGAAGGACGGGCAATGCTCTGGCTTAAGGCAAAACGAATATTCATTAATTCTGAAACACTATAAGTGATATTCAGGGATGGCAGATAATTGGTTTCATTAGAACTTCCGCGTGAGTCAAGGAATGCATCTATTTGAGATTCACGGGTGAAAATGGTGGTGTCAATCTTATTTTCAATGCTCATATTAGTATGCTCAATGCGTACACCGGTTACAATGCGTAATTTTTTAAACAACGGAAAATCCACCATGGCATAAGCAGCTGTAAATAAATCATGGCCAATGTAACTGTATACCCTGTCAGAATATAAGTCGTTGTTATAAAAAGTTCCCAATAACTGTTGTTCATAACCAAATAGATTCTCATCAGCCACATATAGGCCGGGTTGGCCAAGATCGCTAAACTGATCCGTGGGCGTACTACCAATGACTTCAAGTGCGTAACGGTTCTCTTCCGAATCACGATATTTATCAAGATAAGAGCCTCCGATTTTTAAATTTAGTGTGCTTTCGCCTATATTTATGGGAAAGTTAAGGTCCAGCCGGTTGTGCCAATTGTATTCCCACATGGTACGATACCGACGCTCGGGTTTCCGGTTTGAACGAACTTCGTACAAGGTGTCTTCACCACCATTGAGTGAAATAATTTCAGCAATAAAGAAGCGTATATCCGGTTCTTTCTGCGTGGAATGTGTATAAGAGCTGAGCCAATCTACAGATGCATTGTTTAAGAATGGAAACACATGTTTTCCTGAAAGTTGACCGGATGAAAGAGATCTTTCCAGATATTCAAGGTTGGTCTGGAACAATTCAAAATCATCAGAACCTCTAGTACTTCCTTCAAGATATCGGGCAGTGTTCATCCCATTTTGATTCCTCAGATATGTACCGCGTACGCGGTTGTTATTGTTTATTTTAAGGCTTCCTCCAATGAGTGCACTCCATATCACTTCATGACCTCCTCTGTCTTCTGACCGTAGTTCGTTGGCTTCAGCCGTTGTTGCAGAATTTGCATCATAATCATCCCGTCGTCCATCTTCATAGTAGCTTGATTCATTTTTGTAAGTTAAGCCGGTGATAAAACCAAAACTTTTTTCACCCCCAAGAGAATACTGGTTTCCCAATGATAGTGAGTAACTCTGATTTAAAGGAGCTGTAGTTGTCTCGGGAGATAGCACAGAATTAAACTCATCAGAAAATTCGTATACTACTTCAGGTTCAGAAATATACTCTATAGGTTCTGGGCTTTCTCTTCCCTCTACTGCATCAGGAATACCTCTTGTACCATCATCCATACCCAGCCAATCCGTATCTCCACCTTCATAAGTAAGAAATTCATCATTGAAATGTGCCTGTGTATTGAATCCCCATGAGGCTGATGCGGTAAGGGTAAACCTGCTGGGAAATTCTTTGGTTTGTATATCAACCAATCCCCCTGTAAAGCTAATCTGATCTGGTGAAAAAGTTTTTGATATCATCATATTCTCAATAACATTACTGGGAAACAAGTCCATCTGCACGGTATTAAAGTTGGGGTCCAGTCCCGGTATTTCGGCACCATTCAGGGTAACCTTCATATATCTGTCACTCAAACCGCGGATGTAAACGTACTTTCCGCCCTGCACGGTAACCCCTGTAACCCGTTTCAAAGCTCCGGCTGCATCTGAATCTCCCATGCGTGATATTTGCTGTGATGAAATTCCATCAAGCACTACGGCAGATTTCCGTTGCATAACCTGTATGGCAGCTTCTGTGCGTTGCCGGGCTTCTGCCGTAACAACAACTTCATTTAATTCTGTGGTGGCCTCTCCCAGGTTGGCATTGATAATTTCTACCCCGCCTGATTCTATGGTTACATCCGGAAAGCTTTGTGTCTCGTATGAAATGTAACTTATCTGGATGTTGTACGTACCTGCATCCAGGGGCAGGTTGTAATTGCCGTCAAAATCAGAGATGGTTCCGGTAGTAGTGCCTGCCACAGCTACAGTTGCTCCAATGAGCGGTTCTCCTGTGTTGGCATCGATAATGGTTCCCCTCAGAAACCCTTTTTGTGCATGTGTAGTAAATACTAAAAAAACAAGTAGTAAACTGAAAAGTGTTTGTTTCATTTTATCAGGTTTAAAATATCCCGCAAAATAACGGTGGATTTGCCTAATATCAGTCAGGTAAAAGTTATCATTACTTTAAGTTTATGTTAAGTAATATTAGTTGTTATTCGTTGTGAAATAGGTTAATATATTCTTAACAATTTGTTTATATTTGTACCGTAAATTATTAAAGCAGACAGTTATTTTCTTTTAATGAAAAATTCTGATTATCGCATTTTACTGGTTGATGATGAACCGGATATTGTAGAGTTCATGAGCTATAACCTTAAAAAGGCAGGCTATGAGATTTTTACTGCCACTTCAGGTGAAAAAGCCCTTAAGCTAGCCGAAAAAGTGCAGCCCCATTTAATCATTCTGGATGTAATGATGCCAGGCCAGGATGGAATTGAGACATGCGAGGAATTGCGCAAAAATCCTAAAAATGATAAAACCGTAATTGCCTTTCTTACGGCCCGGGGAGAAGATTATTCGCAGGTAGCAGGTTTTGAGGCCGGCGCCGATGATTATATTGCCAAGCCGGTAAAACCTAAAGTTTTATTAAGCCGTATTGGTGCTTTACTAAAGCGATATGGTATCAACCACAAAAATGAAGCGGATGCTGACCAGGATGTTGTAACCCGCAAAGGCGATTTGCTTATTGATAAAGAACGTTTTATTGTTACCATGGGAGATAAAGAGCTGATACTTCCCAAAAAAGAATTTGAATTACTTAATCTCCTGATATCAAAACCCGGAAAAGTTTTTACCCGCGATGAAATATTCAGCCGGATCTGGGGCGAAAATGTGTTTGTTGGTGACCGCACCATTGATGTACACATACGAAAATTAAGGGAAAAAATCGGGAATAAACATATCAAAACCATTAAAGGGGTAGGGTACAAGTATGTGAATTAGGGATGGCAAGAAAACCCCAAATTCTTCCTTATACTTTCATTTAAAATACTCATTTAGAAGAATATAAACTCCCTAAATGGAACAAATAATAGGCGCTATGCAGGGGTAAGGTGGCATAAAATCCGGGTCGGACTTTCAGCCTTATTACGTATCCCGGAATTACTCATACTAGACTTTCCGCCCATAATTATTATATTTTGACCCTTTCCTGGTTGTTTCAACTGATGGAAATACGCCCTTTATCAGCATCGTGCTTCCCAAAACACCTTCGCTAAAACTCAGCGACCAAAGATCAACCTACACCAAAGACTTTGGCTGACGATGGTGCAAAAAGGCCAAAGTGACTGCCTCGCGTTACCAGTTTGCGGCAGGAAGTTTATGCATTAGCGCAATTCTTTTTGACTTGTGTTTATTATTATCACCCTTATCCTTATAAACTGAACTAAAACTATATTGCCAGCCTAAAATAAATTACCCTGTGGGCGATGCTTAATTTTCGATATAGTTCAATAAACCCAATTGCCTTCTTTTTATTCTTCCTCCTCTTCTTCTTCAACAGTATGACCGTTCTGGTTGTAAGAAACGAAGGCTTTTTCGGCTTCAATCATTTGATGCATAAGGTTGGCCAGGTTTCCGGTTTCAGACAGGAAATTTAAGAAGAACATGCTGTTTTTCTTGCCTACAGACTCTTTTTTAATAAGTTTAATCTGTTTTTTCTTAAAATCAAAAATTGCATCAATAATCCTGCTTTTCATTTCTATCAGTTGATCTGTTTTGTCAAAATTCTTGTCAGAAACAATCTGGTGTGATAATGAGAGATAAAGGGAGGCCAATTTTTCCAATTCCTGCATTTCCTTTACCTGTGCCTTTACCATGGGTGGGTGGTTATTGTCTACATGGTCATAGGCTGGTCTGGCCAGACGGTAAAGGCTGTCAGCACTTTCCTTAAGGTAGTCAATTACCTGCACATAATGATGGCCAGTACCAATGGAATCTTCCCGGAGGAGCTGTATGGTATTTGGAATGTTCTTCTTAAGGGTTGCGATTTTTTCCTGAATATCCCTGACTTCTCCTTTTACCTTCTTTAATTCTTTTCGTTTTTCTTTTATAAAATTCTCCACCAGTAAAGAGTAAATTTTAGATGAAGCAAGAATAAAGGCTTCCACTTCCTGGTTACATGCACTGAATATTGTAGTGCCATCATGGAATTTTTTTGATTTATGCAATTCATCGCTGTGTTTTTTCTCTGTATCACGTTTTTTATGTAATGCATGCGTTTTTATTACAAAGAAAATGGCTACTGCAAGCAGCAGGGTAATGGATATCCAGCCCCCCCAGTTTATCAGCATTGCAATAATGAAGGCCACTGAAAAGGCAATAATGGCTGTAAAAAACCAACCGGTGATAACGGTAACAACTCCTGTAATGCGGTATACGGCACTCTCCCTTCCCCAGGCGCCATCCGCCAGCGAAGTACCCATGGCAACCATAAATGTAACATATGTGGTTGAAAGTGGGAGTTTTAAGGCGGTTCCTATGGAGATTAATATGCTTGCTACTATCAGATTTACAGAGGCACGAATGAGATCAAAAGCCGGCTTTCCTGTTTCATTCTCTTTTGAGGTAGCTTTTTCAAAGCGCCGTTCAATCTTCTGCATGAATGAGGCTGGCAGGCTTTTTTGCGAAACCTGGTAAAACATCATGGCCCTGCGCACCACTGCTCTGGCAAAATATGATGAATGGAAGCGCTCATCGCCATCGCCCTGGCGTGAAAGGTCAATTGTGGTAGCTGTTACTGACCGGGCCTTGCGCGATAGCCATAAGGTAATTACCATTATCAGACCGGCAATTAAAAGGTATAGTGTGGGCGTTTGCACCGGATTTCTCAATATATCCATGGTAAATACTGAAGCGTCGGGCGACCCTGCAGCAACCCAGGCGGTATAGGATGAGTATCCGGCCAGGGGTACACCAATAAAGTTAACCAAATCGTTACCAGCAAAAGCCATGGCAAGGGCAAATGTACCTACCAGAACAATAATTTTTAAAATATTGGTGCGAAAAAAGGAGGCAAGAATTTGCAAAAGTAAGGTCCAAAAGAGGAAATTAATCAACAAAATGATCATCTTATGGGAGTTTATCCAATCCAGCCTTTCGGGTGTGATAAAAGAGCTGCCTTTAGCGCCTTTTAAAAGGATAAAGAAAACAATGGCTGTAATAGCAAATCCGCCAAATAAAGCGCCAAAATATTTATATGACTTTTCGTACTTAAAAGAAAATATAATTCTGGATAAAAACTGAACAATTAATCCCACACTAAAAGCAATAACAACGGAAAGTAGTATCCCGGCCACAATGGCAAGCGCTTTTGAGGTATTTATATAAGCACCCATTTCCATCACGGTATCTGTGCTTCCTGAAATTTTGATAAGTGTTACAGCAACAGCAGCTCCAAGCAATTCGAAAACAATGGATACGGTGGTGGAGGTGGGTAATCCAAATGTATTAAAAAGATCTAATAAAAGTACGTCAGTAATCATTACTGCTAGAAAAATGATCATGATTTCTGAAAAGGAGAACATATCCGGATGAAAAACGCCTTTCCTGGCCACCTCCATCATTCCACTGGAAAAGGTAGCGCCAAAAAGTACACCAAGGGCGGCAATAATCATGATAACACGAAAGGGGGCCGCCTTTGACCCAATGGCTGAATTCAGAAAATTTACTGCATCGTTACTCACACCAACAACCAAATCCGAAATGGCAAGCGTAAAAAGAACAATTACAATAATCAGGTAAAAAGTTTCCATTTATATCACAAATAATTTTTCGCCAAAGGTACATGGTTCGATTCAAATGGCAGCTATTTAATGTTAAATTTATGTTAACTCAATGTAAAATTTGATGAATTACAAACGGCATAATCAGCTATTTACACCTTTATATCTCCTGTTTTTTGCCAGGTAATTCATCCATCGTTATATTTTCCTGCCACTTTCAATAGATTTTACAAAAAACTTCAATTATAAATAAATTTACCTTAACGTATACTTTACATTGATGCTATACTTTTAGCCGTAATAATTATGAAATTACAATGGAAAGTAACAGCCAAAAGATTTTAGTTGTAGATGATGAAAAAGACATACTCGAATTCATCAGTTATAATTTAAAAAAGGAAAGATACAATGTGTTTACGGCCCCTGATGGCAAAACGGCTATAAAGATAGCCCAAAAAGAGCATCCTCATTTAATTTTAATGGATGTTATGATGCCATTGATGGATGGTGTTGAGACATGCGAAAAAATAAGAGAAATGGAGGTGGGAAAAAACATTATTATCGCTTTTTTAACTGCACGTTCAGAAGATTACAGCCAGATTGCCGGATTTGAAGCTGGTGGTGATGATTATATTTCCAAACCCATCAGGCCAAAAGTATTGGTTAGCCGGATAAAAGCATTATTAAAAAGATACAAAAAGCTTGAATTTGAAGAAGATGCATTCAATGATCATCAGATAAAGCTTGGACGGATAATGATAGATACAGAACGCCACCAGGTATATAATGATGGAGAGCCACTTGATTTGCCAAAAAAGGAATTTAACCTGCTGTTGCTGCTTACATCCAAACCTTCCAAAGTATTTACCCGGGAGGAAATATTCGATAAAATATGGGGTGCAGATGTATTTGTAGGTGATCGCACCATTGATGTTTACATTAGAAAATTACGCGAAAAAATTGGACTTGAAAGCATAAAAACTATAAAAGGCGTTGGTTATAAATTTGAGGCCTGAGGAATACAAAAATAATTATTTGCACTTAAAAACCCCATTCATTTAAGGGTAGAACCTGATTATACTCCCAATCACTTTTCTTCTTTGATGATACCATATGGCGTAAAAGTAAGCTTATCATCAATGGTTTGTTGTAAAATCTGCAAATTACGCCTGTCACGGATTAATTTCTTGTGGTGTTTATGATACTGCAAAGCCAGATGTTTTAGGGTTTTTACTTTTAAACCTGCAAAAACCGCGCGATGGTTAATGTCTGTGTCTTCCCCAACAGCAGGAAGTAAATAGCGTTCATCAAAACCATTTAATGCCAAAATGTCCGCTTTATGTATGGAAAAGTTTGATCCAAGGATACCCTTATTATTTTTCCTGTTCAGCCTGCTTCTGATTATTTTTGAGCTTACATAAATACCATTTTCCGGGTGCGATCCGTCGTGAAAGAAGATCTTATGGATAAATAATTTTGTAGTTAACCACTGCTCCAGGTATCCTCTTTGAATTTTATCTGCTGTAAGATTTTCAGATATACGTGCTGAAAGATTTACCCTTCTGCCTGCCAGAATTGTTTTTTTTTCCCTGTTAAAGAAATGCTCTTTAATAAAATGCTTATGGGGAATACAGTCACCATCAATAAATATCAGATATGGACTTTTTGATGTTACAATGGCTTTATTCAGTATGATATTTTTCCGCCATCCATCATCTTCATGCCATTTATGTTGTATGGGAAAGGAATGCTTATCCTTTGCTTCTGCAATAATCTGTTGTGCTTCTTTGCCTGATCCGTCATCAGCAATAACAACTTCAAATGAATTGTAAGTTTGTTTTTCAAGTGCAGCAAGTATCAGGTTTAACCAAAGCGTATCATTATAAAATGAAATAATAAGACTAACGTCAGTTCCGGAATTTTGAGCCATAATTTTAATGCAAAACCATTATCAAGGTGAGCGCATTTTTATTAAAAATGCTGTTGATTCTAATTCGATTAAAAAAATCCGGAATAAGTACTGATTTAAGCTATACTGCAGCCAATACAAATTCCGGATTTTATCTTAAAATGTTTTAACCACTAAAACCGAACAGTAGTAGATTCATTAATCCAACATCCGATTCTATATGTTTTTCCTTCAGTGTAATCGTAGAAGAACGCATTCTCCTTGTTGGGATAGTATTGTGCATACTTGGATATCAAATCCTGGGCTTCTGCAGCCACTGAGGGATCTACACTTTTGGCTTTTGCATATTTATCAACTACAGCCCAGTAAACAGCGTTTTTCTCAAAATCATTTTCCCCGCAGGTAGGTGCAGCAGCAGCGTACAGGTTACCAATAAGTATATAAGGAGCGCCCCAGTTCTCCCTGTTTTCAATTGCTTTAAGAGCAAAAGTACGTGCCTGAACAGGGTCATTCAGTTTTGATTTCACCAGGGCAAGCTCATAATAATAATCGGCCAGCTTTTCAGGGTCTTCTTCCATTTGGGTTGCTTCCAAATAATATTTTGAAGCTTCTTCATAATTCGATTTTTTCAGGTACTGCTTTGCAATATAATAGGCTGAGGTAGCTGAAGGTTCAATTTCAAATAACTTCACCGATGCATCGGTAAACAATGCTGTTTCATCACAGCCTGAATTTTCAAGTAGCTTCAGGGTTTTCTTTAGCAGTTCAACATCATCAGGGTTTTCTTCAAATTTCGGTCTGAAAATTTCCTCCAGGGCTTCGCAGGTGGCAGCTCCGCTTGTTGCAAAAATATTCTCAATTCCTTCCAGCGCTTTCAGGGTATTTCCGGTTGGTTGTTTTCCGTTTAGCGATTGGTCTATCGTTTCCGTAACCAAAAGATAGTTGTCAATAACATCCTGACCTTGAAGTTCACCCATTTTATACATTATACTTGTAAGCTGCATGTAGGTAACGAGTACGGCACTGCTGCTGTTTTTCCCTTCCAGCTCAATAGATTCTTGCAGGTATCCGTAAGCTTCTTCCACAGCATTCCTGTTATACCGGATAAGGTCAATTCCTTTTCGGCCAAGTAAATCGCCCCTGTCGTTAAAGTATTTGATGCGGTAATCATAAAGCAGCATAAGTGTATCAACCAATTCTTTCTCTCTCTGCTCTGTTTTGGCATTTTCCAGCATATGCTTTACAATTTTTACCCCATAAATGTAAGTGTTTTTGCTGGCGGCAGGACAATTTGCCAAAATCTCACGCCAGGCTGGAATAGCCATATCATAAAGGTCAATTTTCATAAATTCACTCATGGTAGAAAGAGAGGACAAACAAGCAACGCTATCTTCACCATAATCAGCTGAAGAATCTTGTGCTTGCGCAGTAAAAAGAAATAAAGTCAGGCCTACTAAAATCGATGTACTGGCTTTTTTTAAAGTTTTCATTGTAAAAAAATTAATTTAACGGTTTATAAAGAATGTAGAATTTTCAAAAGCGTGCAATTTATAAAATTATTCAGTTACGGGGATTTTAATTTCCCATTTTTTCTGTTTCAAATGATTTGTATCTAAAAATATGCCAAAAATACTAATCAAAAAGCAAACATATATGTTATTGATATTAAATGTGCAATCTAAATCTGTATTATGCCACAAAATCAACTCATCAACGAAACAAGTCCATACCTTCTTCAACATGCCAATAACCCTGTTCACTGGTTGCCCTGGAGCCCGGATGTATTTAAGCAGGCAGAAAAGGAAAATAAACTCGTACTCATAAGTGTGGGATATAGTGCATGCCACTGGTGTCACGTAATGGAGCACGAATCATTTTCTGATGCTGAGGTTGCTGACCTGATGAACAAACATTTTTTATGTATCAAAGTAGACCGGGAGGAACGCCCCGATGTTGACCACATTTATATGATGGCAGTGCAAATGATGACCGGCAGGGGAGGTTGGCCGTTGAATTGCTTTGCTTTGCCTAACGGCCTGCCCGTTTTTGGAGGAACTTATTATCCCAAATCTCAGTGGCTGGAAATATTAAATGCACTACATGATGCGCATCAGAAAACACCAGCGAAACTTGAAGAATTTGGCGAGAAATTGAAAGCAGGCATTAAGGAAAACGATTTTATTGCAACAAAAAGTAAAACTGAATTTGATGGCAACCAATTAAAACAAGCTGTTGACAGATTGAAATCGCGATTTGACAAGGTGCATGGAGGTATGCAGCGGGCTCCGAAGTTTCCCCTACCTGCCAGCTGGAAGTTTTTACTTGATTTTGGAATCCTTTCAGGTGATAATCAATTAACGCAGCATGTGGCTTTTACGCTGGAAAAAATATCGTATGGAGGTATTTATGATCATGTTGGCGGTGGTTTTTACCGTTATTCTGTAGATGAAAAATGGATGGTACCACATTTCGAGAAAATGCTTTATGACAATGCCCAACTCGCCACGTTGTATGCTGATGCATGGATGCATTTTAAGAATCCCAGCTTTAAAAAAATACTGGAAGAAACCTTGCATTGCCTTGAAAGGGATTTTCTGGCTGAAAATGGCGGGCTTTATTCCGCTTATGATGCTGACAGCGAAGGTGTAGAAGGTAAATATTACGTATGGACGGCCAAAGAGATTAAGGCACTTTCTGCAGAGAATTCTGATATTTTTAAAGCATATTTCCATATAAAAGAAGGTGGTAATTGGGAAGGAAAGAACATACTGCATGCCGATGAATCTTTGGGAAGTTTTGCCAATAAACACACCATGAGCAGAGATAATTTGGAGAAGCAGTTCGATCGAACCCTGCAAAATCTTAAAATTGAACGGGACACAAGGGTGAAACCCCTGCTTGACACAAAACAACTGGCTTCCTGGAACGGAATGGCATTAACTGCTTTTTCCCGGGGGTATGCAGTAACCGGAAATAAACATTATCATACAATAGCACTTAAAATTGCTTCTTTTCTTGAAAATGAACTGATAACAGATGATGGTTTGCAGAGAAAATTCACACCAGATAAATCATTTCACCATGCATTCCTTGATGATTATGCTTTTGTTATTTCTGGCTACATTTCGCTTTTCCTGGCGAATTTTAATGCAGAACATCTTAAATTTGCAGACAAACTTGTTCAGCATTGCATGCAAAAGTTTTATCACCAGGATTCAGGTATGTTTTTTTATACGGAAGAAAAAAACAATGAATTATTTGACCGTAAAATGGAACTTTCCGATACGGTTATTCCTTCATCGAACAGTGAAATGGCAGCAGCTCTTTTTATGCTTGGAACCCTTATGGGAAAATCCCGGTATCGGGAGATTTCCGAACAAATGATGCAAAACATGGCACCCACTGTTCTTGGAAATCCTTCTTATTATGCCAATTGGGGCCTTCAGTTGCTTAAACATGTATTTCCGTTTAATGAAATAATTGTAACAGGAAAAGATGCCACTGATAATGTTAAGGAACTCCATGACCGTCATTTTCCAAATGCATTTATAGTTGCAGCAGAGAAAGATGAAAATTTACCCATTTTTGAAAACCGCGTTTTGCCATTAAAAACGCAAATATTTATATGCAGCAATCAGCAGTGTGATTTACCATTGAATGAATTGTATATGGCAAAGGAAAAAATTTCAGCCTTGTATGAAAATTGATCTTAAATAACAAAACCACCTTTTTCATTGTCCATTCTGGTATTCTTATTAACTAATTGATAGATTTCGTCAAATCTGTCATATTTTAACTGGAAAATAAAGTATTTTTGTTTTATGATGCAATACCGTTGCTCTGCATGGTGTACATTTTGGGTTAAAAAACATAAGGTAGTTAACTATTTATTTTCAATATTAATCATTCATTGCTGATGCAAAACAGTTTGGCACGCATTCTCTTAGTTATTATAGGTACTATAGCAATAGTGCTTATAATAAGCCACCTGTTCTGGAGGATAAAACCCTCCAGTGAATTGCAATTGTTCGTCATGAACAAAACCGTTTCCGAGCACTCAATAAAACATAAATCATTGTTTTGGCTGCTGAATAACGAGAAGTACCGAAAAACTGATCAGGATAGAAAATTTTACGACTACCGGAAGGATTATTACGGGTTCTTACCTGTAAGACCCTATAAGCAAAAAGATTACACGATAAAAAGAGTTTCTATTGAAGAGGTTGATAGTATAGCTAAAATGTATCACGGGGGTTATTATATTGATACCTATGGATTTTCTTTTGAGGATTGGTATGGTGATAAAAAC
>JBEPYD010000042.1:0-15590 GCA_041641575.1 Bacteroidales bacterium | reverse complement strand
TATTAATATATCTTACAGCTCTTTAATGGAAATTGTTTGCCAAACAGAGATAGCTTTTGAATTAGGATACCTAAAGAAAGATGCATTTGAAAATATTTCGAAAAAGGCAAAAAAACTATCGGTAAAAATGAGCAACTATATTGCGTCAATCAAAAGAAGCAACATTTAAACCATATTTCAACCACATTTACAATTATATTTAAACAGTATTTTAGGTCCTGTAAAAATATTAACCACTAAAATAAGGGTAGTACCAAAAAAATAAACAACTAATTTCAATTATTGTGTAATTATAAATGATATCAGACGATGAAAAGATCTCATGAAATTGACTACAAAATCCATGGTAACGACATTCAACTGGTTGAAGTTGAGCTGGACCAGGGGGAAACGGTAATTGCTGAAGCCGGCGCCATGATGTATATGGAACAGGGCATCGATTTTGAAACCAAAATGGGTGACGGATCCAATCCCAACCAGGGATTCCTGGGGAAGCTTATTTCTGCCGGATCGAGAGCCTTAACAGGCGAATCAGTATTTATAACCTATTTTACCAACCGCAATCCAGGAAAAAGCCATGTGGCGTTTGCGGCACCTTACCCGGGTACTGTTGTACCTCTTGATCTTACCACCGTAAATGGTGAACTTATTGTGCAAAAAGATGGATTTTTATGTGCAGCGCTGGGCACTAAACTTTCCCTTTTCTTTAATAAGCGATTGGGTTCAGGCCTGTTGGGAGGTGAGGGCTTTATATTGCAGCGACTACAGGGTGATGGCAATGTTTTTTTCCATGCCGGCGGCACAGTAGTGGAACGTACGCTCAACAATGAAACATTAAAAGTGGATACCGGCTGTGTGGTGGCTTTTACCTCCGGAATTGACTTTAGTATAGAATCTGCCGGTGGTCTTAAATCTATGATATTCGGGGGTGAAGGTATGTTCCTTGCCACCCTGCGTGGTACTGGAAAAGTATGGCTGCAAAGCATGCCTATCCGTAAACTTATTCAGGCGATAGCCCCTTATAGCAAAAATAATGACAAGGAAAGTGGTGGCTTGTTAAACAATTTTTTGGAACGATAGAAATTCTAACCTTCCGGAAGGGCGGTAAACAAATATCATACAATGTTGTTAATATATTGCTGCAAAAAGACTCTCTTAACTAAAACTTACGTGTACCATGGAAACAAAAACAATTATCGAAACACTTGGCGCTATTGCAAAAGTTGAAAACCTGCTTACCATAGAAAATAACATCATTCAAAACTCTTTCGTACTCGAAAATGTTGAGCCGTTTCCGGGATATCATGGAAAAAACTTACCGGTAGATTCCCGGCCCCAGTATCTTTACCTGGTAACCGCACGCAAATACAGCACGGAGCGTATTATACGTATTTCACAACGTATCCGTGCAGCCTTTAAGGAAGAGTTTGATGCCTCAGCCGGAAAAATCTGTATAAACAATGACACCCTTCCCTGCATAAGGGTAAGGGGCATTCAGAAATTTGAACAAATTGCCGAATTGCAAAACTATTACTTTGAGGAAGGGATTAAATTTGCACGTGCCAGAAAACTCGAGGGCTCAGGCATTATCCAGGTAAAAAAGCATTTTGTGCTTGAGAAACTGGACGACCAGGTTTACCATGATATGGAAGAACCCATGATGTATTATTTAAAAGTACCTTTTCAGCTGAAATGGAGTATTTTTAAGAATATCACCCTGAACATCAAAAACAATGTTGTAAACAATAATTTTGATGCCGCTCTGGGTGCTATTTACCTGCGTGAAGCCATTGATGTTGTGCGTATTTTTACCAGAGACTTTTCTCTTGAAACACTCAATGAGCTTAGGGAAATGTACATTGAAGAATACAAAAAAATACAGGCTGAATATATGGCTGTTTAATCTGCCAGCAAAAATTCAAAATTATCCCTGGTACCCAATTCAAGGGGTTCCATTCCACTTTTAAAGATGCGTGCTTTTCTTGCTCCCATCAGGGTAATTTTATTGCCTGATATTTTCAACATGGTTCCTTCCCTGAGGCCAACCACGTAAACATTTGGATGTACAATAAGGAATTCTTCTATCCGGGCTTCGCGGGTTTCACCGGCATGTCCGTCAGGGTTAGCATCAAGGTAATGGGGATTGATCTGGAAAGAAACCAGGTTCAGTGCCTCAAAGCTTTTTGGGCCAATAATGGGCATGTCGTTGGAGGTGTACAATCCCGGGCAGGCAACATTAGAGCCTGCACTCCATCCAATGTAAGGAATCCCTTCTGTTACACGTTCGCGTATGGCACTTAAAAGATCATTTTTCTGCATCTGATGCAGCAAATGAAATGTATTTCCACCACCAACAATAATGGCGTCAGCATTTTTAATGGCCTGTACAGGATAAGAATAGTTGTGTACAGACTTTAAAGTATAACCAGCTTCTGTGAACTTTTCGGCCACTTTGGCTTCATATTCATCGTAACCAATGGCTACGGCTGCATAAGGAATAAACACACAGTTTTTTTGCTCATCTCCTAAAAACTTCTGTATCTGTGGCATTGCATACTCCAGAAAAGCTTCTCCGGCATTGGTTGAATTGCTCAATAATAACAGTTCCATTCTCTTTCTTATTTTTAATGAACCTGAAGGTTCCCTGATTTTACAAAACGGACTGTAAATGTACAAATTTTTGAGTGTCTTTCCGAATGTCTTAAGCGACTATACCCTTATGCCAATAATAAGCTGATCGTCTACTTGCTCGTTATCTTGCTGCCACTCCAGAATAGTTTGATAAATAATTCTATGTTGAAGCATAAGATCTTTATTACTGATTTTTTCCAGCAAAGCGTAAAAACGTTTATTCTTAAATTTTTTATTTTCATTGCCGCCAAACTGGTCTGCATAACCATCGCTAAACAAATAAATCATATCATCTTTTTGTAATTGTATAATATGCGTGTACATGTTTGATAAATCAGAATGTGAGTTTCCTACCGAAGTACGGTTTCCGTGAAATATTTCCAACTTTCCATTCCTGACCACCAGTGCCGGTCTAAAGGCACCACAAAATAGAAGCTCATGGGTTTCCAGGTTTAGACGGCAGCATGCAATGTCGAGGCTGTCAAAAATCCTGCTTTCATTTTTATAATGATTCAGAGACTGAAAAACATTTGCATTCAGACTTTGTAGAATTTTTCCCGGATGCGTAAGTTTATTCGCGTTCACCACCCGCTGCAACCCGTTATGTGCAAGTAAACTCATTAAGGCACCGGGAACACCATGGCCTGTGCAATCTATCGCTGCAAATAACGCGTAATGTTGGCCCTCCTCTTGCACTTTATCGAACCAATAGAAATCTCCGCTCACAATATCCTTGGGTGTAAAATAAATGAAATGATTGGGAAAAATCCTATGAATGAATGCTTCGTCAGGAAGAATGGTGTTTTGTATGTTTTTGGCATAAGTAATACTATCCAAAATATGTTTGTTTTTTAAATGCATTTTTCGATTATGGTCTTCAAGTTGCTGCTTTTGAATCTCTAACCTGGTATTTTGCACCTCTATCTCCTCCTTTTGGGCAAGAATTTCATCTTTCTGATTTCGGATTTCATTGGTACGCTCTTCTACTTTTTGTTTAAAGAAGTTTATATGTTCAATAATTTTGTTCCGCATAACAATAAAATTATGGGTAAGCTTCCCTATTTGATCATCAGGATTGATTACAACAAGATCTTCCTTAAACGTAAATGAGCTTTTTACAAATCTTGTTATACTGCCGGAAAGCATGGAAACAGGCTCTGTAATTTTCTTTGAAAAAACAAGGCTTGCCACTACGCTTAAAAAAATGAGAAATACCACTACAAGGATATATTGATAACGATAGTAAAGTAATGCCCGTGTTTGTTTCTGCTGAACGTGCTGAATAAGATTTTGCAAATTGTTGATGATATCCTCACGTTGCAAATACAATTTATGGTAAAGGCCTGTATTATCTTTCATGCCTGTTTGCCTGTCAAAAGCAACCATTGTGTTAAACAGTCGTTGGTAATTATCGAGCCATTGAAAAAGTGAATCTTTGTTATTTCTGCTATACCTGATGCCAGCTAGAATCTCAACTTTAAGCTTATGGGTTTCTGAATTTAACAGATCGATATACACCTGCTGATTGCGAATAATGTAATCTTTTTCTCTTCGCCTGATGCTTAAAACATCCGCTTCACTTACCATTCTGGAATTTTCAACCAGATGAATGTTATGCCGCATTTCACCAACAATACCATAATTTTCGAAACCACGTTCAAGGATTAAATTTTCAAGCGACAGAAAAGTCTTGTTTGAATTTTCTATTTGTTTTTGAATTATGTTTATGTGAGGGATAAACCCCAGCTGGACAACTTTTTTTAACAATGACAAGTCATGTAGCAGTGAATCAATTTTTCTGCTTGTAGCAATATGTTCGGATAAATAATTGCTTTCTCCGGTTCCAAAATAAACCGGATTAATGGTTTCAAGCGACAGGAAACTCTGCTGTATTATTTCATCCTTCAATATTTCCATGTAAACCTTATTCAGGTTATCTGTTACTCCTAAAAGTTGTTGTTTTTGGCCAAAATAGTATGCATTATATGGAATAAATATTACCAAAGTTGCAAAGGAAAAAAGTAAAAACCACAGCAATAGCTTATTGCGAAATGTCTTCTTCATAAAAATATCACCTGTATGAGCTGCAAAAGTATCTACTTCATTACCAGGATGTGTTTCCTGAATATTAAGTATTCATTAACTTCGCTATCTCCGGGTAAAGAACCCCTAATTACTTCCCGGCTCTGGCAAGAGGGGCAGCACAGATTTTATTTCTGAATCTACTGTTTGGTAGGGATTAAGTTTTTCTTGTGCCACTAAAATACCTGTCTTATAATTAAGTGCACTGTTGCTGTTAATATCTATGAGTACTTTTTTAAAGGTATTATCTTTGCAGATCAAGGTGTAGTAATACGATCTTATTTTCTGATTTTCATTGCTTTCTGTAATTTCTACCAATATCTCATCAAGGTATAATCCCGATTCCAGATCATCATCAGTATAACCGGAAAAAATATGGAAATGATGATTGGCGAATGAAATTTTACCATCCTCACCGCAGGTAAAGACTATGATGCCAAGGCTGTTTAAGATGTCTTTATGTAAATTAAGCCTGTTCATCATTTTAAGTGAAATATTATTTCTGTGCTCGCGTTGCGCACTAAGTTGATTCAGCAACGAATTAAATGAGGAATACAGCACATTTAGCTCCTTATATCTGGTATAAAAAGGTGGTAGCGGATTTTCAAAATTCTCTTTCTCCTGAATACCCGATATGCGGTTAATCACTTTCTGCATAGGGCGTGTTAGCCTGCCAGAAACATACCAGCCCGCCAGAATAGCAGAAGCGATTAAAAGAATCAGCATGCTACTGTATATTATTGCAATTTGCCGTTGTTCGTTTGCCTGAATTATTGCAGCTTGTGTTTTAAGCGCTGTTAACTCTTCATTCAAGCTGTTGTTTGCATCGGATAACAGTTCAATGTATCCCTGGTTTCGGTCGCCTATTTGCTTGTGCAGTGAGGTAAACTCATTAAATTTCTGGTTATACTGTTTCAGTGCTGGAATTACCAGAGACTTTTGTGCACTGCTTAATCTATTGTTTTCTTCAACTTCCGGAAGAAAACGCTTGTATAGCCGATGGAAATTTTCAATATAAATATCCTCATGCCTGATGATGTAATCTTTCTCATGCCGCCGCAAACTAAGAATTTTTGTTTGGTCTATCTGAGGAAATTTTTCAAGAATATGAATATTCTTCCGCATTTCACCAATAACACCAAAGTCTTTATAACCCATCTGTAAGGATAATTCTACCGAAGCCTCAAAAAGACTGTCCATGGCCTTTAATTCTGCTATAAGCGTGTCAAATAAAAGCAAATCGGTATTCTTTTGTTCCTTTTCAATATTATCAAATAAAGCTCTTGCCTGTGCATGATATTCCTCTAAATTTACGGAATTTTCACGCACATAAAATGCAGGTGACTTTGTATCATAGGTAAAGAAATTGTGCTGGTAATTTTTTAATCGCGCCAACTCAAGATGGTACTGGTTTATGTTCTCAAGCGTGGTATAAGTTTCACTTTTTTTCTTTAAAAAAAGAAGTGTGAAAATAATACCTATAAGTGTGGCAAAGGCGGCAAAAAGCATAAACCACAAAAGCAGATGAGCGCGTAATGACATGTATCTAATAATAAATTACGCGGCAATGTATATATAATTTACTTTATGAAAAAATTAAATGAATTAATTTTTTATTAAACTTAGATATTTCCAGGCTAACTAACTTGTTTAAGTGATAACTTCTGGTAATTATTATGTAAAATATCAATATAGAGCATCTCACCAGAAAGGACTTTACCGGCACCTGTAATTATTTTAATTACCTCATTGGCCTGCATAGATCCGAGTATAGCCGGTAAAATACCAATGATTCCCGTATCAGAAGATTTTGCAGCACTTTTACTGTCTGGCATTTCAGGGAAGATATCAGATAAACCGGGACCTTGCTGATAATGAAAAACACTAATCTGACCCTCAAATTTGTATATGGCACCATATACAAGAGGTTTTTGAATTTTTTTGCAATATTCATCTAAAAGGTACCGGGTTGGATAATTATCAGTGGCATCTACAATAATATCATATTGTTTAAGGATGAAGTCAATATTTTCATCGGCGATGCAGATGTTATGGATATTGTATTTGATCATGGGGTATTGTGCGCCGAGCTTCTGTTTTGCAACAATGGCTTTTTGTTTTCCTAAATCTCCGGCGCCATAAAGCACCTGCCGCTGTAAATTGCTTTCTTCCACCAGGTCATTATCTGATATGCCAATGGATCCCACACCCATGGCACTCAGGTAGTATAATACAGGTGCACCCAAACCACCTGCGCCAATAATCAGCACACGGGAATTCTTTAATTTTTCCTGCCCCTTCTCTCCTACTTCCGAAAGCATAATCTGCTTCTTGTAGCGCCTCAATTCAAGATTCGAAAGATTCGTCATGTTTGTTTACTATGTCGTTTATTTACAAAAAATGTGAGAATACAAGCATCTTCATTTCAATACATAACAACTTATTTAGAAAGAAGTTGAAATACGCTTAAAAAATACATGCATAACTGCTAAATATTTAAATGCTAAAAGCTACTTAGTGTTTGTCCATAAAGTGCCAACTGCTGCGTTGTTGCTCAAAACCTAAATCCTCAAATACCTTAGTATGTTGCGGTTTAGGTTTATCGCACGCCTTGCATTTGGCACTTTCTGAAGCAAACACCCGACTTTATGGACAGACTCTACTTAGTTATCCGTCTATAACATCCGAATTCAGTTTTATGCTCCGCTTTGTGAAAGGATCCTGCCTGGTGTATACAAGAAAATTCTTTGGCTGATAAGAAAATTAAATTCCAGGCTCCACAATAGCTTCCGATACGTTCACAATGTTATCACCCATTCGCTCACATTGTTCCAGAATATCATTGTAGATTACGCCGGCCTCATAGCGGTAACTATTGTTTTCAATATTTTCCAAATGCTCTTTTCTTAGTTGTGCCCGGAGAGAATTAATGCGGTTCTCTAATTCCAGTGCATATGTTTTATCAACCTTCTGGTACTCCATATTTAAGTTGGTATTCATTTCCTTAAAGGCAATTTCAAGAAGGTCAAACATTTTATTTAAATTGTTTCTTATATCCTGTGTAAACCATATTTTTTCCTCCTTCTTTTTCACAAGAGAAATGGTTATGGTATAACATGAATCAGCAATACTTTCTATTTCATCAACAAGTTTAAGCATGATGCGTATGCGGCGCGATCCCTTCTTGCTCAATTCACCTTCTGAAGTGCGGGTAAGATAAGCGGCTATCTCCACCTCCATATTATCTGAAATTGACTCATAATTGATAATACGTTTATGCATTTTATTAAACTGCTTGTGGTTTGTTTCCACAATAAGCTGGCGGGTCATGGCGAACATTTTTGTTACCCGGTGCGCGTATACAGATATTTCTTTTTTGGCCTGTAAAATTGATAGTTCAGAGGTTGACACAAGGCCGGATTCAATATGCCGCAGGCGAAACATTTCTTTTTTGGGAGAGTTTCGTTTGCTCACCAGCTTTTTTGAAATTCGCGTAATTAAGGGAATAAAGTTTATCCAAATCAGTGCATTAATCACATTAAATCCGGTATGGAATATGGCCAGTCCAAGTGGGATAGCAGCTACGTTTACCATGGGTGAAGTGCCATCGAGCAGCACAACTAGCTTGTCTATGCCCATTAAAAATGGCTTAATCAGGGGTATCACCCAGAGAAGCCCCATAAGGTTAAATACAAAATGTGCCCGGGCCGCAACTTTCCCCGACCGGTTGGCCACAAGTGCGGCTATATTTGCAGTAGCAGTGGTACCAATATTTTCTCCTAAAATCATGGCTGTAGCCAGGTCAAATTCTATCCATCCTTTGTAGCACATTACCATGGTAAGGGCAAATGCCGCTGATGATGACTGAATAAATGTGGTGACAAGGGCACCAATTAAAATAAAGATAAAATAGGAAACAAATCCCAGGTTAGAAAATGAACCAAGAAATTCAAGCACTTGCGGATATTGACTGATATCCGGAATAGTGGTTTTTAAATATTCCAGACCCAAAAATATGAAAGCAAAGCCTAAAAAAAACTCTCCCCAGTATTTTCTTTTTGGCTGAGATGAAAACAACAGTGGAAAACTAAGGCCAATCAGGGGTATGGAAATGGTACTGATATGAATTTTAAACCCCAGAAGGGCCACAAGCCACGATGTTACGGTAGTTCCGATATTCGCCCCTATTGTAAGACCAATGGATTCGGTAACAGAGAGCAAGCCGGCACTTACAAAACTTACGATCATTACTGTAGTTGCCGAAGAGGTTTGAATGAGACCAGTGATGGTAAGACCGGCAAAAACACTCTTGTATCTGTTAGCGGTGATAGCGGCTAATATAGAACGCATACGCATTCCTCCCACTTTCTGGAGCGCCTCACTCATTAACTTCATACCAAAAAGAAACAAACCTATAGAACCCAGGAGTGTTAAAACCTGAACAATGATATCAAACATAAACTCTAACTTCAAGAAATTGAGAATCTGAAAACCAAAGGTAACTAAATTCTTATTGTAGCAGGATACTAAGCCGAATGAAAATTTTATTTTAAAATGTCATTTAAATATTTTTACACTTTATTCTTCCATATAAAGTTCATTTAAATACTATCTTTAGCAGGGAAAAACAAACAAATAACTATGATCAACCTCAACAAAGCGCGGGATTTAATAGAAAAGCATATTGCAGCAATTCAATTTCCCGATACACCTTTTGAATTATATGAACCTGTGGCATATATTATGTCGCTGGGAGGCAAGAGGCTCCGTCCGGCCATGGTATTAATGGGTTACAACTTATTTCGCCAGGATTATGAAAAGGCCCTTGCACCCGCACTGGGTATTGAGCTCTTCCACAACTTTACCCTGCTACATGATGACATTATGGATAAAGCTGCTGTGAGAAGAGGTAAAGCTACGGTACATAAAAAATGGAATGAGAATACCGCCATTTTATCCGGCGATGCCATGTGCATTATGGCTTACGATTATATCTGCAAAAGTGAACCACAGTATTTGGCCCAGGTACTAAAGCTTTTCAATAAAACAGCGCTTGAAGTTTGCGAAGGACAGCAATATGACATGAATTTTGAGTCTTCTGCTGATGTTTCAACAGATGAATATCTAAAAATGATAGAACTGAAAACCTCAGTACTTCTTGCAGCCAGTCTTCAAATGGGGGCTATTCTGGCAGGGGCCGGTGAGCAGGACGGTAAAAACCTTTATGAATTTGGCAGGCTTGCAGGCATTGCCTTTCAGCTGCGCGATGATTACCTGGATGCTTTTGGTGACCCGAATGTGTTTGGAAAGAAAAAAGGTGGTGACATCCTTGCTAACAAAAAAACATACCTCCTCATACGCACTTTTGAAAAAGCAGATTCGGCAGACAGGGAAAAATTACAATCATTATTAGAAGAAAAAAATGAAAACACCAAAATAAATGACATCATCAACCTATATGAAAAATTAAACATTGCAGCTTTAACAGAAGAAAAAACTCTTGAATTTATGGATGCAAGCTTTGATGCTTTAAACCAGATTAATGTTGATGAAGCAAAAAAGAATGTATTGAAAGCCCTGGTGGAAGTATTTGTAAAACGGACTCATTAAAAAAACTGCTCACGTCTGAATGGAGTTGTCCAAATCTCTTCCGCTTTTAGCTTTGGTCTTCTAAAAACTTATGAAGTATAAGTATTATTAGAACCAGTTTTATATTCCCAAAAAGTAGTGTAGAAAACTAAAATTAGCTGATGATGCATATAAATAAGGAACTCTTTGCCAGCATTGTAAAAAATACTCCGCTCATTTCGATTGATCTAATCATTTACAATTCCGACGAAGAAGTGCTGTTAGGCTACCGCAATAATCTGCCTGCACGCAACACCTGGTTTGTACCTGGTGGTAGAATACGTAAAGATGAGAAATTTGAAGAAGCATTTAACAGAATTACCCTTGAAGAGCTGGGCACTAAAATTTCTATTGAAAAAGCGGAATTTAAAGGGGTATATGAGCACCATTATCCGGGAGAAAACTTTGCCGGCCTTGCGGGTTTTGGAACACACTATATTGTGCTTGCTTTTGCATTGAAAATGAACCAATCTGCAATGAATATGCCGAACTCCCAGCATCGCGAATATAGATGGTTAAAGCCTGATGAAATACTCTTCGCAGATGATGTACATCAAAATGTAAAGAATTATTTTAACGGATACACTTTGTTTAGTTAAAAAGCCTGGCGTATATTCGCAGTTCAATTACGCATTAAAAATTCATATATATGGCAAAGAAACATACCTATGCCACAAAGGTAACCTGGACAGGAAATACCGGAAGGGGAACAGAAACCTATATGGCATACGACCGTGATTTCACCATGTCAGCACCATTAAAACAGGATTTTATGGGTTCTGCCGATCCTGTTTTCAGAGGAGATCCGGAAAAATACAATCCCGAGGAGCTTTTTATCACAGCGCTCTCATCCTGCCACATGCTCTGGTACCTGCACCTTTGTGCAGATAACGACATTCTGGTACATCAGTATCATGATAACATTACAAGTGAAATGGATGAATTCGAAGATGGAAGCGGGAAATTCAAATTCATTACCCTGCGGCCGGTTATCACTATTGAGGATGCAGAAGATATTGAAAAAGCCAAATCACTTCATAAAGATGCTCACCAAAAATGCTTTATAGCCAATACCATTAATTGCAAGGTAAATATTGAACCAGAGATAATAACAAAATAAATTGAAGTGGGAACTTCAAAAAAGAATAATGATCCAAAAAATCCTGCAGGATTTTTCTTTGGGTTAAATACCATAGACCTTCAATTTAAAACACACAGATATCCATCGGCAAATACAAAAACCAGGGCCGAAGCCACAGCCATGCATGTAGGCGGTCCGGCAACAAATGCTGCTGTGTGCTTCCAATGGCTGGGTGGAAAAAGTGAATTGTTAACACCGATAGGCAAACATTCATTTCAAACCTTTATATTTGAAGAGTTACAGGGACTAAATGTAGAAATAACGGATGCAGCTCCTGATAGCAATGCCTTTCCAACCCTTGCTGCTGTAGTTTCTGAACAGCAAAAAGGTACCCGTACCATTGTTGTATCGCCTCCCTCTGAAGTTAAATTCACAAGTGCAAAATTTTCAGGAAATGAAAAACCTGCCATACTCCTCATAGATGGATTTTACATGGAAAAGGCAATTCATTTGGCAAACCATTATAAAAACCAGCAGGTGCCGGTAATTCTTGATGGCGGAAGCTGGAAAGAGGGCATGGATGAACTTCTGCCCCTGGTGGACATAGCCATTTGCGCTGCATCTTTTCATCCACCCGGGGAGAACACAGCAAAAGGTGTTATTGAATATCTGGTAAAAAAAGGCATTTCCAGAGCAGCCATTACCAGGGATGCTGACCCGGTGATGTATTACGAAAATGGAAATGTGGGAGAAATAGCAACTTTAAACATCCGGGCAGTAGACAGTTTGGGTGCCGGCGATTTTTTTCACGGCGCATTCTGCTATTATCACGCCAGGGGATATTCCTTTACACATAGCCTTTCCGGTGCGTGCATCGTGGCCGGCAATTCATGTAAATACTTCGGTTCCCGGCAATGGATGGAACGTATGGACCCGGCGAAGTACCAACTAATATAAATTAAAAATGGGGTATCTAATCATCTCCCGTATAGTATCTTTGGTGCAGAGCACCTGAATATTTGTAGCAAATGAGAAAATATTTTATGAAGGTGCAGCGCACCGTAATATTTCAAAGAATTATATATCACGGTGCGCTGCACCTACCTTTGGTTTTGTATTAATTGTTACTATAAATATTTTGCGGCTCTGCCGCTACTCTAACAATATTTTATCCTATTCATATCAAGGGTTTTGATCGGATACCCATTAAATTAAAAAGCCAATTTTTTTATTTTCCACACGTAAAGCCGATTATGGAAGTATAAAAATGCGCCTAAAAAAATAAATTCCAGTTTATAGAAACAACTTGCCATTAATTACAGTATAAAGCCAAACAATAAAAAGCGTTTCAGTTTTATATGATAAGAGCTTTCGCTGTACTTCTTATAATGGCAGGCATCCATTTTTCTGCCTCCGGACAGACTTTCTTCGAGGTAGATCTTCCAGAACAGGCCGATGTAAAGCTATTTTTTGTGGATGATGAAAATACCTGCGATTTAAAGGTTTGGTTTGTTTATGATACAACATCCATTACCGGCCCGGGATTATGGATGGAGATTTATGAGGAAGAAAAAGCCGATATAAAAATTCTCTTTATGGATGATCCGGCACTTGCTGACATGACTATTTGCATGGGCATGGGGGCAAATGAGGCTGGATGGTTGAAAGAAGAAAAGAAAGCATTGCTTGAAAAGCCGGAAGAATAACTTCATTATTTGATATCCGGCAACTCTTCGAGTGAAATGGTTTTCGGCATTTGATAAACAGCATTCACCTGTTCAGGTGTATTTTCCTTTGTAAGCCAATTGGACCATACCATAAACCAGCACCATTGTGGCTGATTTCTCAGTTCGTCCGGCGTGGGTAATCCGCCAACTTCACCAAGCGCAATTGGTTTGCCCTGACCCAGCTCCAGCAACTGATCATGATGGGATTTTCGGTAATCCCTGTGGTAAACATCGGCAGCCAGAATATCCACATAAGAATTTCCGGGATAAAAATCCTCGTATGGATAGGCTTCATCTCCAGGGATATCACGTGGGGCATTTGCATTCCAGACCCACACCAGGTTATTGAGCTGATGATGGTTCACAAACCTGTTGTACATACCTTTCCACAAAGCCTGATATCCATCGGGGCCGGGTTTATTGCCCCACCAAAACCATATACCGTTCATCTCATGATAGGGGCGCCATAAAACAGGGATATTATTATCCCGAAGCACTTTAAGATAACCTGCAACATGATCAAGCTGTTGCAGCCATTTCTGATGTAATTCGGTGCCTGGGGTGACCAATTCGTTCCAAACAGAATCGGGAATTTCACGGTGCCAGATTTTAGCCGGGCTGCATCGCATGCCGTCTTCCGGGAAACAGGAATGCCACATTAATGTAATTATGGCACCACGCGAATGCATTTCCTGGGCTGCCCTTATCATCCCGGCCCTGGCACTATCAGTTGCATAACTAAAGTCACTGCCCCAGATTACTGGCGTTTGTCTTGTAATTTCCTCCACTTGTTCTGTATATTGAAAAGGAGAATGGAGGTAATTATGCTGCCCGCTAAGCAGATTCTTCCCACTAATTTCAATCATGAAACTGAGTAGTTCCTGAGCTTCAGGTGAAGCTTCTTTGTTTACATTTACGGGTTTGGAATTGTTGCATTGAACGAACATAAGTGCAACCAGAATTACATAGAAGATTCGCATTTGTGTGTTTGTTTAAAGCGTGTGATTGACAAAAATACATTATTCTTTTAGTTCTGCTACAATTTAGAATTCAGAAAACAATGCTCAGAAGACTGACAAATGAAGATGAATAATAAAAATCGAATAAAAGATTTTATAGTATGGCAAAAATCACATCAATTAATTTTCCTGGTATACGATTGCAAATTCAGGATACGCATACCCTGGCTTTCAACAAATATTTGGCAGTACCTATTTTATTGATTTCAGAGCAATGCATATCTTAAAAGTACTAATCCCTTCTTTTTCTTCCAAAGATATCCCTGATGATTTCCCGCAGTGAACGTTCATTGCGGAAGAGCTCATCAAAGAGATTTTCTTCTTCAATTTCGCGGAAATCTTCACAGTCAAGTAAATTCCAGATGCTGTCTGCAGGAACAGAAAACGTGGCCCTTGTGTAATGGTTATAATCTTTGGTTTTTGATAAGGAGCCAAAGAAGTTCGCCCAAATGGGTAATGCGGTATGGCTGCCCTGTCCCAGGCTGAGGGTGCGGAAATGCACAGAGGGAATTTCTGCACCCACCCAAACCCCGGCTACTAATTTTGGGGTATACCCGATAAACCATCCATCTGATTGATTTTGGGTAGTTCCCGTTTTACCGGCAATCTGCTGATTTAATCCATACCTGGTCCGTAACCCGCTTCCAGTACCTGTATTTACCACATGTTGCAGCATCTCATTCATAATTACGGCTGTTCTTTCTTCAATAATTCTTCGATTTGAACGCTGGGGCTCAAATGATTCCAGCACGTTACCCTCACTGTCTTCAATACGTTGCACGTAATAAGGAACAACGGCAAAACCACCATTGGCAAAAACACTGTATACAGAGAGTAATTCAAGCAATGAAACACTTGCTGTGCCTAAAGCAATGGAGGGTTCCGCAGGAATATCCCCTTGAATGCCTAATGTTTGAGCCATTTGCTTAACCTCTGGGATTCCGCTTTCGAAAAGCAGCTTTACCGCCACTGTATTCACCGAATTCGCGATAGCACCTTTCATACTGTACTCGCCTCCGTAACTGTAATCTGCATTGGCCGGGGTCCAGTTATCATAAGCTTCATAAACCACACTGTCGTTCGCATAAAAATCGCAAGGGGATGCTCCATTTTCCAAAGCAGTGGCATAGACCACGGGTTTAAAAACTGAACCGGGTTGCCGGCGTGAGGTAACATGATCGTACTGAAAATATTTATGATCTATGCCTCCTACCCAGGATTTTATTTTACCAGTTTCGGTTTCCAGGGAGGCAAATCCGGCATGCAGAATTTTCACATAGTACGCAAGCGAATCAATGGCCGTCATGGTAGTATCCGGATGCACATCGTAGCCAAACAAGGTAAAAGAGCTGCTGTCCTTAAATTGTTGTACAATAGAATCATTGGTTAAACCTGCTTCTGCTGATTGCTGATACCGTGCTG
>JBEPYD010000041.1:0-15954 GCA_041641575.1 Bacteroidales bacterium | reverse complement strand
GCCGATGAACTCTCGGAGGAGTTGAGTACGGAAAAATTTGAGCAGGAATTGATGGATGAGCTTTATAAAGACAGGCCTAAAGAAGCGACACGCGAATACCTGGAACAATTAAAACAAGACATAGAAGCCAGAAATGCTGATAAAGATGGTGTAATACCAAACACCTCCACAGAAAAAACGCAGACGGGCCCAAAATATTCAGGCCCCACAAATATTGTGTACAACCTTCCGGGCAGGAATCACACCTATCTGCCAGTTCCCGTTTACCTTTGCCAGGGCGGAGCTACTGTTAAATTAAACATTGCAGTTGATAAATACGGAAATGTTACGGATGCCAATGTGGCTGCAGCTTCTTCTTTAGAGGATGAATGCTTTAAAAATGCAGCTCTTGATGCAGCATTAAAAACAAGGTTCAATGCAGATGAATCAAAAGAAAGTTTTCAGCGCGGCACAATAACCTACCAGTTTGTTTCACAATAATTTTTGGCATTAAAAGCGTAAGCGGAATCATAGCCTACCCGTCTGGTTTCCTTAAAGGGTTAAATAATAATCTGCCGGGAAATTTTGAGTTTAAACAGGAAAATTGTAACTTTAATGTGCATTAAAATGTGTGAGAATGGGGAAAAATTATAGCTTGCAAGGCATCATTGCCTTATATGATCATGATATGGGAACAATAAAGCAAATTTTACAAATGTTCCTTGATACTTCTCCAAAGTTATGGGAGGAACTAAAAAAAGCAGGAAAAAACAATGAATTGCAGCGGGTAAAGGAAAATGCGCACTCGCTAAAGCCCACTGTTGAACTCCTTGAGATGGGAGAATTAAAAAAAGAGATTAGACAAATAGAACTTGCTGCAGAGCAAGAAGACCGGGTGCAACTTGAAACGCTGATAAATAAATTTGATCCGGTAATTACTGGAATATTTGCTGATATTCAGGAAGAACTTGAGGAAATGTAAAGGGTGGTTACAAGAAACCCTTGTTATAGCTTCGTAAGCGTCAAATTTGTACTTTTCTTCTCAACCGCCGGGTTTTTTGCAGACAGCAATATAACTGCTTCTTTAGCGCGATGAAACTCCCGGATATAGCTGATCTGACTTATCACTTTGAACAACCTGTCCGGTTTCAAGATCCATCATGGATAAACGCCCACCAGGCCAACCTGCGCCAGTATCCATAAGCGTAACATTGCAGTAGTTAACCGGCTGGTCACTTTCAAAATTTAATGTGGGGGTATGCCCCAAAAATATCCTTTTATAGGGCGATAGCTGAGTCTTCGGATTTATGGCATCTAATTTCTTTGCAAGTTGTACCAAACTGCGATCCCATAAAAATGTTTCTTCGGTTTGTTTTTGAATGTCTGTATCCGGATCAAAGCCACCGTGTACAAAAACAGCATTATTCAAAATATAATATGGCTGTGCAGAATTATAGAAATCCTTATGTGAATCGGGAATGGAGCCCGGATAACTGTTGATAGTATTTTTCCCTCCCTGGTGATACCAGTTCGGATCATATTCCCCGGTAAGCATCCAGCTTTGTGCCCATTTATCATGATTTCCTTTAATCAAAACCACATGCTTTATCTTTAGCAATTGTTCAAAAACATCATATGAATCTGGCCACCCGTCTGTCAGATCTCCGAGTGAAATAAGTAAATCCTTTTCATGATTAAATCCTGAACGTGAAAGGCACTGGGCAAGCGCTTTCCCGGCACCATGAATATCTCCTATTACGAAGGTTCTATCTGTATTTTTCATTACTACCCCTTAATATAGTTGCATATATATCCTATTTCGCTAAATAAATAAAGAATGGCTCAAACTAATAACACCAAAACTGGCATCAGGTTTTAGAACTTTCATAAATTCATAAAATTTTGTCGGGGAAATTATCCCACAAAATATTTTACTTTTTTATCTTTGATGCATGACAGCTTCAGGAAGATTTTCCCGGCATGAAGAAATTGCCAATGCCATTTCTCATGGAATGGGTGTTTTTCTCGGAATAGCAGCCCTGGTTTTGATGGTAACATTCGCCGTGCAAAAAGGCAGTCCATGGCATGTTTTTAGCGCATCAATATTTGGCAGCTCAATGATTCTCGTATATTTCTCCTCTACATTAAATCATACCTTACGCGCCGGCACTAAAGGCAAGGATTTCTTTCATAATTTTGATCAAATTGCAATCTTTCTCATGATTGCCGGTACCTACACACCCATTTCACTCGTGGCACTGAATGGCTTCTGGGGATGGGTGCTGTTTGGCATTGAATGGGGTCTGGCGCTTACAGGAATTATTGTGAAATTATTCATTCCAAATAAATTTGAAAAAGGCGTAAATATTTTTTATATCATCGCTTACATCATCATGGGATGGATGCTTTTGTTTTTCATAGTTCCTTTATTTAACAATGTGCCCCTTGCCGGGATGCTCTGGCTGCTTGCCGGAGGTATATGCTACACCGCTGGCACTTTATTTTTTAAAGTCTTCATATTCACATATCATCATTTAATCTGGCACCTGCTGGTAATTGCAGGTAGTATGTGTCACTTTATCGCTATTTATTTCTTTGTGCTGCCCCTGCAAGTGTAGCAATTATAATATATGGTAATTATATTTTCTAAAACACACACCCATGCAAAAACTTCAAAAATCTCTGTTTCACCTCTTCCTTTTCCTATTAGTTATCATAGCCTATAATTGCCATCACCAGTACGCTACACCAACTGATACCGAAAATAATGTATCTACAGCTATACTAGTGCCTGCGATTAGAACGATAGATGACTTGAATGACATTCAGCAAATACCTATGCTTGCCGGCCCTGATGGTGAAGTTTATGATTCTATAGATATCGCAGCACAAATTTCTATGGGATGGACTGAAAAAGCATTATTTATTAAAATTACCGTAGACGACGATTTGCTATATCTACAGAATTCCTCAGCATGGGAAAAAGACGGTGTGGAAATTTTTATATCTCCACAAAAAGGCATTAAAAAGCATGTACAGTATGCCATTAACCCCACTGAAAACACAAATGTTACTATTCTTACACAAAACATCGGCCAGGAAAGTGCATCGGAGGCGGTTTTTACATCCAAGCAATCTGGAAAAGGCTATCAGATACTGGGTGAAATACCCTTTTCTATTTTTGATTCTTCCGCATCTGCCTTACATACTTATGCCGTGCAGGTATATATAAATGATATGGATTCTACAAAGAATAAAAAAAGGCTGATACTGGCACCCCTGGAAAAGACACATATTAATCCGTTTGCCTTTAAAACTATACATCTTTCAGATGCCCCGGCAGAAAATCCGGTATTCGCTTTTCGTTTGCAGTCTCTCGATGATAGTTTACTAATTGTCAAGGCCTTTGCCAGGTCTTCTTATAGCGAAGATACAATAAAAGTAAAAAACGGAAAATATCAACTTCCTCCTCTTATTCTCCAAAAGGAAGGACAAAAAGCAATTGCATCAGATACATTTTCATTTATTGATGTCCTTTCACCTGCAGCGATAATTAAATTTATACATAAGGAAAAAGTTGTTGAAGAAATTCCCCTTGCCCTCATTCCAGCAAAATACATAAACAAAAAACCAAAGGGACGATTTGCGCTCGAAACAGGTATTTTTGCTACGATGGATGCCATGCAAATGCCACCCAAAGCAGCAACAGTTGTTACGGGAAGCTCCTCCATACGCATGTGGCATACCATTCATGAAGATCTTTCGCCCCTGGAAATTATCCATCGCGGATTTGGTGGATCAACGGCAAAAGATTTGCTTGTGTACCTGGATTCCCTGGTGCTGAAATATGAACCAGATACCGTACTCATTTATGAAGGCGACAACGATATGATGGGCGCAACAACCGTTGATGATTTTATAGCACAGTCAAAATTGTTAGTCAGCCGGATAGATTCAGCACTCCCTGGCACATTTGTGTATTTTGTTTCTATTAAACCAAGCCCTTCCAGAAGAAAAGTGATGCCTAAAATTACCGCTGCAAACAACAGGCTACGATTACTGGCAGATGAAAAAGAAAATGTGGGCTATATCGACATTGTGCCTCCAATGTTAAAAGCAAATGGAGAGATCAGATCAGATATATTTCTTGCCGATAGTGTTCACATGAACGAAAAAGGATATGTATTATGGACGAATGTATTTCGTGAACATATTATAAAATAGGTGTTTATAAATTTTACTTAAACCTTTCATGGAACAGGATCATGGCCATGCCCTCCCCACGGATTGCACGAAAGAATTCTTTTTAGCGAAAGCCAACCACCTTTGAAAGGACCATGTTTTTTAATTGCCTCGATACTGTAGGTAGAACAGGTAGGTGTATACCTGCATGAAGGTGGGAAAAGGGGTGAAATGGCGTACTGATAAAATTTTATCAGGCCAAGGAACAGCAAGCTTAACAGCTTTTTTATACCCCGGTAAAGCGCATTCATAAGCTTATGAATATTGCTTTTGCAATTCAGATAATATTTTTTTCATGGCATTTTCAATTTCCGCAAAAGAAACAATTGATTTAGCTGAATAAATAAACATGATGTTAAATTTGGTTTCTGTTTCATACAAACGATAGTTCATGCGATAAATTTCGCGCATTTGTCTTTTTATCCGGTTGCGGGAAACAGCTTTTTTAAAATTCCTTCGGGAAACAGAAAAGCCAGCTTGTGATGTGGAATTTTGATCAGCAGAAGGTATAAGTACGGAAACCAAGGGTGTGGAGAAAATCCTGGTGCCCTCTTGAAAAAGATGGTTAATGCGCTTACGGGATTTTAATCGCTCTGCACGGGTAAACTTTTGACTTTCCATTTTTCAAACCATTACAATTAGTAAATGGTACTACCCTTCAGATTTGCAGTAGCAGAAAACTTAAACAGCAACTCCTATAGCTGCTTATTTTTTCCGGTTATGCTCTTTAATGAAATAGTCCAATGCCATTGACATAGATGGGGCCTTGGGCATGGGTGCTTCAATATCCAGTCGCAGACCAGCTTCTTTTACAGCTTTGGCTGTAGAGGTTCCAAATGAAGCAATTTTTGTTTCGTTTTGCTTAAAATCAGGAAAGTTTTGCAATAATGAGCGAATTCCGGATGGACTAAAAAACACTAAAATATCGTAATTTACATCTGATAAATCTGAAAGATCACTGCAAACAGTTTTGTAAAGTGTAGCTTCTGTAAAGTTTATACCTGCAGCATTTAATATTTCAGGTATATCTTTTTTGTGTTGATCAGAAAGGGGAATAAAGAATTTCTCATTTTTATTTTTAATAATAACATCCATCATATCCTGTAACTTTCCCTTGCCAAAAAAGATCTTCCGTTTGCGGTAAACAATATATTTCTGAAGATAATATGCAATCTGTTCATTTACACAAAAGTATTTCATGGAATCGGGTATGGTAAGCCGCATTTCTTCACCTATTCTGAAAAAATGATCAACTGAAGTTTTACTGGTAAAAATAACAGCTGAATGTTCTAAAATATCAATACGTGATTTACGAAATTCTTTACTGTCTACTCCCTCTACCTGGATAAAAGGGCGGAAATCAATTTTAATATTGTTCCGCTCTGCAAGCTGAAAATACGGGGAGTCCTCTTTTGGTTTCGGTTGCGAAATCAAAATTGATTTAATCTTTACTGAGGAGGTTTTTTGTTCTGCCATTTGTCTCTGTGTCCGTTTATGTAACTAATGAAAGAAGATACCTATAGATTATAATAAGGGGTAATATTTCGAGCGTACAAAGGTACAAAATCCAATATAAAATTAACACATCATTTCTAATTATTATTTGTGATCCACGGAAAATCTTCAGAATAAAAAGCATTATACTTAGCGTAATTCCTGTAAAAATAAAGATGGTTTGCAAATGAACCGGCATGTAGGCTGCACCCAAAATGAGAGGCAGCAGCAACAAGGCCATGCTTTTATTATATAGCTGGGTATTGTGCAAATATTCACTGAAGGCTTCGTTTTTATCGAATAAAAACCCTATAAAACGCAGGCTTACCTGGCGCAAAAAAAATAAAGTGCCGAATGCAAGTACAATGATTAAGTATATCCATACCCCATTAATGGCGTAATTTATCAGGTTAAAATATTGGGCAACCTGGTATAAAAAAACTGCTGTTGTTAATATAAAGAATATATTTAACATACCAGAAACCCTTAGGAACAGCACATTTTGATCGCGGTACAAGCGTTGCGATACCTGATAGCTAACTGTACCATTCAAAACTTGTCCCAGGTATCGGTTAAAGTTATACTTAAACCATCCAAGGGTAGCAAACAGGAATAACAGTATAAATAAAAACCATCCACCACTTTGCATGTGCCGGGTAACGGGAACAATCATCTGAGGGTCCTGCTCTATAGGTGTAATGGTTTCTGTATAAACAGGCGTTTCTTTATTTACCTCCGGCTGATCATATTTTGGGATATAGTTAAGAAAATTAGGCACATCCAGGTGCAAACTATCCAATGAAGTATATACATAGGGTATCTGGTCAAAATCCAATGGATCAAAGGTGATTTCAGGCTTTGGCGCAACCCGTGGAGACTTTTTCACCGGCATGGCCTGTATCCGCTCAAAAACATCTCTTGCCTCGTTTAGCTTTTTTGAGTTAATGCTTGCAGGTGACAATAATATTGTTGAAGTTGTGCTTTTAACTGCAGCAGTATCGGCAGGATTAGGCTCTACCTGAATTTTCAGGGAGGTATCCTGATAAAAATAATAAGTATTTGGATGCGGGTTATCTATTACCATAGTAATAGGACAATATTCTTGAGTTTAAAATCTGTGTAAATTAAAACTGCAAAGGTAATGAATGCATTACATATCCTTTATATAATAATGCTTCATACGCAATCCGGTTTTAAAAGATACAGTATTTAAACAGTTGCTTCATAAATAATATTGCTCCCATAAACATGAATTGGAATATCATTAATAAATTTCTATCTTTACATTGAATGATATTTGGGGTAAAATGGCAGATTTACATCAAATGGTACGGGTTATATTTGCTTATACACTTATTTGTGGAACCTTTTGTGCTACCCATGCACAAACAAATACTGATGAAATAGCAAAAACGAAGCAGCAGGTATTATCAGATGCTTTTTTTACAGATACCTCTCTGTTAGAACTCACACTTTCGCTCAATTACGGGGCACTGGCCGATGATATGGGCAAAGAAAATCCTAAATTACATCTGGCTACACTCACTTATGAGGCAGATAATGGTAAGAAAACGTTTTATGTGCAGGTAAAACCCCGTGGAGTATATCGGCAGGATCCCAAAAATTGTGACTTTCCAAATCTGCAAATATTCTTTCCAAAAGAGGAGCGTAAAAAAACCATCTTTGAAAATCACAGCAAGCTTAAAATGGTGAATCACTGCCAAACAACAAACATAAATTACAATGATTATATTATTGCCGAATACCTGGCATACAAAATTTACAACCAGTTGTCAACCGCAAGCTACCGGGTAAGACTTGCAAGGGTTTCATATAAAGATGTTAATGGTAAAATGCCAGAACACACCCGTTATGCATTTTTTATTGAAAGGAGTAAATGGATGGCTGCAAGAAATAATTCTTCAACATTAAAGGTGAAAAATATAACTGCTAACCGCACTGGCCGTTATGCCAATGATGTTTTATCTGTTTTTCAGTATTTAATAGGTAACACAGATTGGTCAGTTCCCGGCCTGCACAACATTAAGATAATATCCAAAGGTTCATTGTTTCCACCAGACCCAGTGCCTTATGATTTTGACTGGAGTGGCTTTGTAAATACACACTATGCCCGCCCAAATCCTAAACTCCCCATCACCAGTGTAAAAAACAGGCTGTACCGGGGTCCCTGCCGTACTACTGAAGAATATAATATCATCCTTGATTACCTGCAAAGTAATCAGGAAGATATCATCCATATTGTATCCGACTGCAATTATCTCTCTTCATCAAAAAAATCAGAAATATTACATTACCTGAGGGAGTTCTTTCTGCAAACAGAAAATGGGGAACTTGCCGGAAAATTTGTAAAAGAATGCCGGTAGACAAAGAGTTTAAGGGTTATTTTGGGGATAATTGGGGCAGTTTCAAAACCTTTTTTTAGTAATTCTCGTTAGATAGGGTCATAACAACCTAACAATTTTTGAATGATCTTATCCCGCGGAAAAAAGGAGCTGAAAAATCGCTGCAGGCTTCTGGAGGAAAAAGTGAAAAAGCTTGAAACGGAACTGGCCAAAGCCGGGCAATCAAAAGCCGGCCCCTTAACCTCCAATTCTATGCAGGTTTTTGATCTTATTCCGCAACGTATCTTCTGGAAAGATAAAAATCTGATTTATCGCGGGTGTAATATCAGTTTTGCCAATGATGCCGGTTATTATTATGTTGATGATGTAATAGGAAAAAGCGATTACGATCTGCATTGGGAAATTTCCGCCGAATCTTTCCGAAAAGATGACATAGAAGTTATTTCTACAGGTAAACCCAAAATTGGCTTTGAAGAAAAGCAGGAACGCCCTGATGGCAGTATTGGATGGCTTCGTACAAGTAAATTACCATTGTATGATTCGGACAACAACATCATTGGCGTGCTTGGCACTTATGAAGATATTACTTCAGAAAAAAATAATGCCCTATTGGTCGCCCAACAAACAGAAGAAATTCAGGCGCAAAATGAAGAGATGGTTTCGTTGAATGATCATTTACGTGATAATTACAAGGAGCTTTCCCAACTTAATAATAAACTTGAAAAAGAACAACTGGTACTTGCAGCACAAAAGGAGTACCTGGAAACTACTTTACGCTCCATAGGTGACGCCGTAATAACAACGGATAGTTCAGGAAAGATAATTCATATAAACCGGGTAGCAGAAGCGCTCACAGGATATGATAGAAGTTTAGTTAAAGGAAAATATCCGGCACAGATGATGACCCTCCTAAACTCAGAAACCGGCGAAGAAATCTCAGATCCGGTAAAAGGGATACTGAAAAATCATCAGACCGTAAACCTGTTAGATCAAACCCAATTAATTACGAAAGAAGGAAAAAAACCACACATCTCATACACTGCTTCACCCATTCTTTCAGTTGACGACAATTGCATGGGTGTAATTATTGTTTTCCGCGATATTTCAGTTAAATATGAAATGCAGCAAAAATTGCGCGAAAGTGAAGAGCGTCTTAGACTCAAGCTTGACTATCTGTTGTCCCCTGAAAAAGAATTAAAAGACATAAAGCTTACAGACATTATTGATATTGAAGAACTCCAAAAAATTCAGGATACTTTTGCACGTACAAATAAAGTAGCTTCACTAATAACCGATGTCAAAGGCAGGCCTTTGACAAAAGAAAGTAATTTTTCTGATGTATGCCGGCTTATCAGGCGAACAGAAAAAGGGAAATTGCATTGTTATAATTCAGACCGAATCCTTGGTGAAAAAGCGATGAAATCACTTAAAGCAGTAAAAGAAGACTGCCATAGTTGTGGGTTTATAGATGCAGCGGCACCCATTATTGTTGGAGGGAAGCATATTGCCAACTGGATGATTGGTCAAAGTAATACAGGTAAAGTAACAATAAACTCATTATCAAATTATGCCAAAGAAATCGGGGTTGATGGAAAAACTTTAGTAACAGCTTATGAAAATATGCCCAGAATGGAAGCCACTCAGTTTGATGCTATAGTAGAGCTGCTGGAGATTTTGGCCGGAGAAATATCAACCCTGGGTTACAACAACCTAAAGCTTGCAAAAAATATTGAAGACCTCAAAATAAGTAAGTCTCAGAATGAAAACGCCGAAAAAAGATTTAAAGCTTTTCTGGAAGCAACGCCTGATACCATAGCCATTTTTACCCTGGATTGGAAACTCCTGGAATCCTTTTCTTCAGGCAGGGATTCTTTGGCTGATTTATTTTTACAACAAACAGGTAAAGCAATAGAAGAAGTTTTCAATAATGCCCTGGCATCACTTTTTAAGGAAACACTTGATTTGCTGAAACCCGGAGAATTTAAATCTATTGATTATCAACTGGAGCAAAAAGATAAATCCTGGTATAAAACCCTTATTGGTATAATTGAAATTCGGGGAGAGAATCAGATTATGACTGTTTCTCGAAATATCACCCAGGAAAAGCTCTACATGAGTAAATTAAAAGAACATGAGTATCAGCGACAGGCCATTTTAAATAATTTACCCCATCTTGCATGGCTAAAAGACAATGATGGAAAGTTTTTATATGTGAATGATGTCTTTGCCGATTCTGTTAATTCAACGCCTGATGAATTAAAAGGTAAAACAGATAAAGCCGTGTTTAATGATGCACAGGCATCTAAATATGTGGCTGACGACAAGTGGGTAATGGAAAACAGAAAGCCTTTGTTTAAAGAGGAATTGTTTTTGATGGATAATACCGTAAGAATTGTTGAAACATTTAAATCTCCTACTTTTAATCCAAAAGGAGAGGTTACCGGAACCACTGGAATTGCCCTTGATATTACAAATAGAAAAAAGGATGAAGAGGAACTAAAAAGAACACGTAATCAATTGCAGCATATACTCAACAATACAAACGCTGTAATTATGATGGTTTCCGAATCGCTTGAAATTGACTGGATTTCTCCCAGCTGCAAAAAATTACTTGGTTATGAAGTTTCGGAATTATCCGACAATTCCCTGGATTTCTTCATCCATAAAGAGGATAAGAATCATATTCAGAACTATATTTCTGAAGTTATTTCGAATAAACAACAAGCCCGAACTACGGAATTACGCATAAGAAATGCCGCCGGAGAATACTTATGGTTTGCCAGCTCTGGTTCATATTATCAGGATCCGGATACTACTAAAGCCCTGTATCTGGGTGTTTTCACTGACATAAGCATTAGAAAAGAAATCTCATCAGAGTTAAAACGTTCAGAGGATCTATACCGCAAGCTCATGGAAACTTCTCCTGATGCCATCGCGGTTTATGATCTTGAGGGAAACCTGGTGCTTGCCTCACCCGAAACATACCGACTTTTTGGAACCCAAGCTAAAGATGTTCAGAATATCAATATTTTTCAACATATATCACCTTCTGATTTACCAAGATCTAAGGCAAATGTTCAAAAGTTAATCCGAGGAAAGAAGTTAAAAAACCCGTATAACCAGTATGTTTTTGTCAGGCTGGATGGAAGCACATTTGTGGGAGAAATCCGGTCTTCTGTTGTCCATGATGAAAAGGGCAAGCCCCTGAATGTTATTTCTATAATAAGAAATGTTACCCGGCAAAAGATTACCGAAGAAGCCTTAATTATGGCGCGCGAAAAAGCAGAAGAAGCAGACAGGTTAAAATCAGCTTTTCTTGCCAACATGTCGCATGAAATACGTACGCCCATGAATGGGATAATAGGATTTTCAAATCTGCTTGATAACCCCGGTGTTACACCAGAACAGAGAAAGGAATATGTGCGCATCGTAAATGTAAATGGTAAAGCATTGTTAAATTTAATCAATGATATCATTGACTTTAGCAAAATTGAAGCTGGGCAGATGAATTTATCGGTTGAAGAATGTAATATTCATAGCCTGATGAAGGAATTGTATACCATGTATATAAAAGTACTCGCTGAAAATAATAACGAAAATGTTGATTTACAATTAAAACTTGGTAGTGAAGAAATAATAGTGGCTACAGATGAAAACCGTCTGCGGCAAATCATGATGAATCTATTGAATAATGCCATAAAATTTACAGAAAAAGGAAGTATAGAATTTGGCTGCCGGGTGCTCGATAATGACGAAGTTGAATTTTATGTGGCGGATACCGGCATTGGAATTGAACCCGAAAAATCCAGGATTATTTTTGATCGCTTCAGGCAAATAGATGAAACAAATTCAAGAAAATATGGTGGTACAGGTCTTGGGCTGGCTATATGTAAGCAACTTACGCGATTGCTGGGGGGAACAATGTGGGTGGAGTCCAAAGAAGGCATAGGATCAAAGTTTATCTTTACCATTGCTGAACAACAACAAGCACCACAGATTATTCCTACTAAAACAGAGGTGAAAACGAGTGAAAAAAGTACCCGTACAAATGGTAAAAAAACAATTCTGATTGCAGAGGATGAACATATTAATTTCCTTTTTCTTAAAGAAGTGCTTGCTCCTTTTAATTTCAATATTCTTCATGCCCATAACGGACTGGAACTTATTGAGCTATATAATAATAAAGAAGTAAAAGCAGATCTTATTCTGATGGACATAAAAATGCCAGATATGGATGGATACGAAGCTACAAAAAAAATCAGAGAACAAAATACGGAGATTCCTATATTTGCTGTTACTGCTTTTGCAATGAGTGAAGAAAAGAAAACCGGGCTGGCAGCAGGATGTAACGAATATATTTCTAAGCCTGTAGATACAGAAATGTTGTTCCGCCTGCTTAAGCAATATCTTGATCTAAAATAAGACCGGTTTAGGTATTAAATCCTTATTCCTGGTAATGTAAAACATTTCCATTTGCATCTTTAAGTGAAAAAGTCTTTTTTTCCAACTGATTTGTTAAAGGTTTTAAAATCAGCGCTTTTCCTGCAAGTTCTAAATACTCTTTACTAATATTGGTTGCATGCAACACACATTCATTCGTTACCCTTTCCTGATGATAGTGCTTAACCTCAATTATTTGCTGGTTATAGAGTAAAAATGCCCGGTTTATCACACCATTTTTCCGTTTAATAAGCAGGGGTTTGTAATTAAATATTTCTTTGTAATAACGTAAGGAAATTGCCGGTGAATCTGAGTATAGTACTTTTCTGAATTTCCCGTGGGTGCTGAGGCGGTTTCCTCTTATTAGCACACACATTTTTAAATAAAAATTATCCATTTATCGAAGATTGAAGTAAACCAATATTCAAATATATACAGCTGTATACCAGGGTAAAAGAAAAATTCGGTGAATGCGGGGTTTTAAGGTATGAAACAGGAAAAAAAGCTGTTGAATAGATTATAGCTATTTTTTCTTTTCCAGGATGATAAATCCCATTTCATCTGGATGATCCAATACAAAGCTTTGCATTGGATATTTTAGCAATGCATGAATAGAAATCATGTCTCCTGCTGCTGTCCAGGTAAAGAAAAAGCCGAAATAATACCACCATACTTCCAGTGTAGCAAGGGCATAAACTGCAGGAAGAATACCCATTACTAATCCCGGCAATCCGGCTATAACAATATATTGCCATACTTTAACCGGCTCCGCGCAATGTGCATAAGGTGCCATCATTTCAGTATTAAACCCAAATTTAATTTTTTGAAATTTTCCCCCGGTAAAGATTAGTGCAGATAATCCATGTAAACCTTCATGCACCAGTATTCCACAAATAAATACCAGGAGCATTCGGAAATTAAAAAAAAATGCAGAAAAACCAGCTCTCAGAGTGGCAAACCCGTGCAGCCAAATCCATAAAATACTGAAAAATAGGATGCAGATGCCCAATATTATCAGGCCAATGCGATTAATTCGCAGGGGATCCATTCGGAAAATTGACTTTTTGGAAAAACCTTCAGGTATGGCTATATATAACACATCTATAAAGGTCTGAATTATTCCTGAATTTCCAAAATATTGGCGATTTCCTCAGGTGAGAAGTATATTCTTTCCTTGTATTTTAAATACTTCCGTGGAACATTTGCATGGTTGAAAACATAATCGCTGAAGAAATATACCTGTTCCCCCAACCCCTTGCCAATGGCAATTTTGTCAGTTTCCTGTTCTATTTTTGCACGTTTATCTTTTGAAAAAAGATAATCAGCTGAAAACCGCATTAAATCACTTTTCGTCATAGTTTCATAATCTACTACATGGGCCAGCTCATGCCCGATAACCCCCACCCTTGCATTGAAGGATAATTCCGGCAATAAAAGCGAGGAAATTCTTCCATTGGTGCCAATATTGATTACGTATTTTCTTTTTTCATCTTTAGTAACAAGAAAAAGGCCGTGCGGAAGTGCAGACATGGTAGTCCGTATGTTTCTTCTCCGAAATGTAATGTATACATCTTTCAATTCAGGATAGTAAGATAAAGCCGTTAAAATGGAAACTTCATATTTCTTAGGATACTTTTTATGGTTTCCAAATTCTTCACGTAAGCTATCAAGAATACTTTCCTGATAATCCGGATCGAGCAGATTGTCCTGTGAGAAACTAATTGAACCGGTGAACAGGAGAATCAAGAAAATCACTGTTTGTCTCATACCTGTTTGTTTTACTGATCATCCGGGCTTAATAGCACAAATTTTATATTTTTTTATGCAACTAACCGGATTTTAATTTGATTGAACCTTCTATCATAGTATACGCATAGTTAAGAAGTTTGTTAAATAAAAACGTCTGAAATGTAGTAAAATTATGGCTTATTTTCGATGAGTTTCATCACCCATTTATCAAGTAAAGCTTTATTCTGTTCCACCGCAGTTTCGCCGGCTTCCACCAGTAAATTCATGTTTCCGGGGCTTGCTTCATCCATTTCAGAACTTGCCCTGCCTAAAAGAGGTTCTATACGGGCATAGGAATGAAGATGCGGATCTACCGTTTCAAATATTTTCTTTAATTCATAATCCACTGTTTCTGAATTGCCTGACATAAGTATATCAATTACGGGTTTAATCCACCGAACGCTTCCCCAATCTTTAGCTTCTTTCCAGGAATATGATTTCTTCTCTGATCCTGTGGCAAGTGAAAGTATCATCATATCTTTGGCTCCGGGATGGGCAGGTTTTTCCTTATTTCCTGTAACGGCGGAAAAATCAATAGATCGTGCCTCGGCATAGGCACACATGGCTGGATTGTTTGCAAACATGCCGCCATCTATCAAGGGTAAAATTTTTAATCCGTTGGAAGATTTAATGCGTGCTGGTTCAAAATATGTTGGGGCGGCTGAGGTTGCGCGGGCAACATCCCGTACAAAATAATCCAGGTTTTTCCGCGGCACATCAAGCTTATTAAAAAATTCCGTTTTTCTGTCTTTGATGTTATAGGCCGTAATCAAACTGGGCTTTAGCAACTGACTTAACAATATATCACCAAAATAATCCGATAAAGCATCTTCCAGTTCATCAGCGGAATATTTTTCATCAAAAACGCCTCCCCCAGTGGCCATTTTTTGCCAAATACTAACGTCAAAAATTTCGTCGCCCCGTTCCAAATAAAATCCAAGCGCCTCACGTGCAGTATATTTTGGCCGGTTACTTTCATCAGGAATTAAGTAGGTACATGAAAGAATACCGCCGGTACTGGTTCCGGCAAACAAATCAAAATAATCTGCAATACGGGCATCTTTATTTCCGGATTGTTCCTGCAGCTGCTCCTCAACATAAGCAAGGATGGTTGCAGGAATAATGCCTTTTATACCTCCGCCGTCAATGGATAAAATACTTACTTTCTTGGCCATGATATTGATTCTTTAAGGTTTAACATTAGGTTAGGCTTTTGATGCTATTCGTTTTTCACATAATTCTCCAGCCACCGATCCATCTCCCACAACATGTGAAGGATAGATTCTCGTGCACGATAGCCATGGCTTTCCGCTGGTAGCATTACAAGCCGTGCAATGGCTCCATGTCCTTTTAAAGCTGTATAAAAACGTTCACTCTGCATGGGATATGTTCCTGAATTATTGTCGGCCTCACCGTGGATGAGCAAAATGGGTTCATCAACTTTATCTGCATGCATAAAAGGAGACATGGCAAAATAAATGTCAGGTGCTTCCCAAAAGGTACGTTCCTCAGCCTGAAACCCAAAAGGTGTTAAGGTACGGTTATATGCGCCGCTTCTTGCAATGCCGGCAGCAAAAATATCCGAATGCGCCAACAGGTTAGCTGTCATAAAAGCTCCATAGGAGTGGCCACCAATTGCTACCCTGTC
>JBEPYD010000040.1:0-15959 GCA_041641575.1 Bacteroidales bacterium | reverse complement strand
TTCCAGAAAAGGAATGCGGGCATTTGCGCGGATAAGGGAAATGATTTTCTTATCGAGGCTGTCAATTTGTAAGTTCTCTTGCATTTTTTAAATATTATATTTATAATTTAATTTGATATTTGATAAATTTCACAAAATCTATAAGTTAATGTAAATAATATACTATAATTAGTAATATTTTTTGGTTATTTTATTTCATGTTGATATATTTGCAAAGTAATATTATTCATTTTTATGCATCCAAAATGTAAAAATATTATAATTTTTTAGCAGATGATGCAAAATAATAACAAAAAGTTGAATTTTAACATATATTATAAAACAATTGTAAGTATTCACTAAAATAAAAACTAATTACTATGTGTGGAATTTTAGCTGTAATAGGCAAAGCAGATGTTGATGAAGTAAAACGGCTTTCAAAGCGCATGAGCCACAGAGGACCTGATGAAAGCGGCATTCATCAAACCGCCGACGGATCCGTTATGTCTCACGAACGACTTTCAATTATTGACCTTTCTACCGGAAGGCAACCCATTCAGGGTACAGATACTGCCTGGGTGATGCATAACGGAGAAATTTACAACCACATTCATTTGCGCGAAAATGAACTATCCGATCATTCTTTTAGAACGACATGTGATAGTGAAGTTATTGTGCATTTATATGAAAAATTTGGTTATGAGTTTTGTAACATGCTCGACGGTGTTTTTGTATTCGTATTAATTGACGGCGATAAATTCATGGCTGCCCGAGATCCAATAGGAGTTAAGCCTCTTTATTATGGGCACGATAAATCAGGAAGGATGTTCATTGCTTCGGAAATGAAATCACTGGCCGATCAGTGTGAAGAATTTAAAGCCTTCCCTCCGGGCCATTATTATACGCCGGAAACAGGCTTTGTGAAATATTATCAGCCCCAATGGCTCGACCATACATTTACCACAGGAGAGGCTGATCTTACTAAATTACGACAAGGCCTTATAGATGCCACCAAAAAAAGGCTGATGAGCGATGTACCATTGGGCGTATTGCTTTCCGGAGGACTCGACTCCAGCCTTATTGCATCTATTACCAGTCGGTATACAAAGGACAGCGGCCAGGAATTACACTCCTTTTCAGTTGGATTAAATCCAGATGCCCCGGATCTGGTTGCCGCACGCAAAGTTGCAGATTTTATAGGAACCACACATCATGAAGTATTTTTCACCATTGAAGAGGGCCTTGCAGAGCTGGAAAAGGTTATCTGGCACCTGGAAACTTACGATGTAACTACCATTAGGGCTGCCACCCCCATGTATTTCCTGTCAAAGTTTATTACGGATATGGGTGTTAAAGTTGTGATGTCTGGTGAGGGCGCAGATGAAATATTTGGAGGCTATCTTTATTTCCATAATGCACCTTCCGATGAAGAATACCAGAAAGAGGTTATTCGTAGGGTGGGATTACTTTCCACAGCGGATTGTTTGCGTGCCGATAAGGCTACCATGGCCCATGGTCTGGAAGCGAGAGTTCCATTTCTTGACAGAAATTTTCTTGATATTGTGATGCCATTTCAACCTCAGGATAAACGCCCGAACCGAAACACTGGCAGACCGGAAAAATACATTTTACGCAAAGCGTTTGAAGACAAGGATAATCCTTTTCTTCCTGATGAAATTTTATGGCGACAGAAAGAACAATTCGGCGATGGCGTAGGATATTCATGGATAGATGGTGTAATTGATTATTGTAAATCAAAAGTATCGGATGAAGAATTTGCTCAGGCTGCAAAGCTTTTCCCTCACAATACACCAGATACCAAGGAAGCGTTCTATTTCCGCAGGGCCTTTGAGCATCATTTCCCACAGGAATCATCAGTTAAATCTGTTTTAAAATGGATACCCAAATGGCAGAAAAATACAGATCCTTCAGGACGTGTTGCAGATGCCCATGTACAAAAGGTAGAAGATATTCAAAAAAATAAGGGTTAGTTTCAAGTAGTACGTAGTGCAAAAAAAGTCCTGGCAAAACCGGGACTTTTTTATTTAAATCCCGTAACAGAAGCTATAGCAGAAAGCATGAATGTGGATCAGTACAGGTAAGCGCATTAAGCCAAGGACAAGCGGAGCCTAAAATTATAGTAGAAGGTCAGCATTGTCAGTAATTGCCTACCGTTGAACTTATTAGTAGGTTTGCGGATTTTAGGCACTACTGCTTTCTTTCAAAGTACTGGAAAGGTTTAGAATATCCTCACCTGTAGGATTTTGAAAAATTCGTAAGCCAAATTCGGGCACCACTGCAATAATGTGATCAAAAATTGCCGCCTGTATTCCTTCATAAACCGGCCATGCCTGCTCCTTGCTAAACACATAAATTTCTATGGGTAATCCTTTTTCTGTTGGTTGTAGATGCCTCACCAGGAATGTCATATCCGTGTGTACAAAGGGATGATTCCGCAGGTATTCCTCAATATATTTCCTGAAAGTGCCAAGATTTGTCATCCGGCGGCCATTAACCAGCACACGATCATCAATGTTATGTTTCTCATTATATTCGCTTAACTCCTTTTGCTTCCGCTCGATATAGTTTTCAAGGTACCGAATGTTTTTCAACCGCTGTGTCATCTCTTTATCAAGGAACTTAACGCTTTTCATATCAATAAAAATAGAACGCTTAATCCGTCGTCCTCCGGATTCAGTCATGCCACGCCAGTTACTAAAAGATTCTGAAACAAGCGCATAGGTGGGAATGGTACTGATGGTCTTGTCCCAGTTTTGCACTTTTACGGTATTCAGGCTAATGTCGGTAACCGGACCGTCGGCATTATGTCCGGGCATGGAAATCCAATCTCCAATACGTACCATATCATTCGCTGTAAGCTGCACACCTGCCACAAGTCCTAAAATGGAATCTTTAAAAATCAATAACAACACAGCCGCCAGTGCTCCCAAGCCGGTAAAAAATACCACAGGACTCTTTCCAAGCAGAATGGACAATATAAGAATTACCCCTACAAAGTAGATGATGATTTTCGCCACCTGGATGAATCCTTTTATTGGTCGGTCTTTGGAAATCTTCAATGTAAGGTAAATATCATGCATTCCATTGAGCACAGAATCAATCAGAAATAAGCCTACACCTATCACATAAATATAAACTGCAGCCTGTAAAATAGCTACAAGGTCAGGGTACTCGCTAAGCGCGTAACTGGTGGCAAAATATATCACAAGTGCTGGTGCAAAATTGGCTAACCTGTTAAATACTTTGCGCTTAAAGAGCATGTCGTCCCAGCTCGTTTTGCTCTTTTTTACAACCCCGGATATTAAAGAAATCAAAATACGCTTAGCTATCCAATTGGCAAAAATGGCAAGTACAATAATAATAACAGCTATTGTAAACCCATTAAGAAGAGATGCCACCTCAGGCGATGCGCCCAGGGCAATAAATAAATCTGTGAAAAATGTAAGAATAGACCGTTCCATCTTTATTATAATAAAATTATATCTCGTTATTCATAAAACCCTGCTTTTGCAGTACATTTAGTAAATGCTGACTGAAAAGTAAGTTGTCTGATTTTTTATATCTGTTATCCGTAAATATTTGCGCTAAGGTATCTTTTTTGTTTATTTCTAACAATTCTTTTGTTTGAGGAAGATTTTCCTTTTCCTGATAATGCCTGTCTATATCTTCAGCAGTATAAGCCTTGTAAGTTTCATGATGCACCACTGCTTCCAGGGGCAAGCGGTCATTTAATTCAGAGGGTCCCTCAGGATATCCCATCACAATTGTGGTTACGGGAACAACCCCTGAAGGAAGTTTCAGTATATCAATGATTTTTTCTGCCATATACGTGGTAGTTCCCAGATAACATATACCCAAACCATTTGATTCAGCTGATATACATACATTTTGAGCCACCAGTAAGGCATCAATTGCGGCGGTTACAAAAGATAAAAAGTTATCATAGCCAGGTTCAGCATTTCGCTGATGGCACCATTGATTAAATCGATTAAAATCAGCACAAAAAGTAATTACCACAGGTGCTTCTTTAACCATGGTTTGTTTAAAATGGGCCTCCCACAGTTGTTCTTTTATCTCCGCATCTCTGGTAACAACCATGCTGTATACCTGCATATTACCAGTGGTAGAGGCACGTGTACCCGCCTCAAGAATATGGTTGAGTAATGGTTCTTCTATTGGCTTTGAAAGATATTTACGTATAGATCGGTGTTGGAAAAGGGTTTTATCCATGGGTTTTTGTTGTTTTTTGGTTAGAGACACAAAGGTAACATAATCAGTTTTTTAAAAAACAGTACAGGGAGGATATATATTCAAGCCAAAATTGCACTTCCGCTGCTAAAATGCAATTGTTTTAAGAAAAGTGTATTAAAGTTTCTGTCAAAATTGCTAATATTGCCCGAAATATATTTTAAAACATAATATCTGAAGCATGCTTAAAAAAACATTGCTGGCTTTTGTTGGTGCCTTTATTCTGAATTCCACTTTGCCCATAGCAGCGCAAGACCAAACCCGCAAACAAGATGTTTTAAAAGAAAAAGAAAGCACTTCCCTGGAAGTTGCATTCGAAATTTTCAACAGATCAAAAAAAATTAAAGATGCCAGTGTTCAGGCCCTGGTAAATGGCGGCATGGCCCCTTATAGCTATAAATGGTCTAACCGTAATACGCCCCTGACTTCGTCGGTAACGAAGGGGTTAACTGAGGGCAAAGAATACAGTGTGCTGATTACTGATCAAACGGGTAATCAAATCACAAGAACTTTTACAGTTGAAGCCAAAAGCCTTGATGAAAGAATAAATGCCACATTTGTTCCACTGGTTGGTTTTATGGAAAAGGTATTAATGGCTGATCTTTTCGCCATGCTCAATTTTTATGATCCTACCATTACAGATGAAAATGGTGAAATTATGTATTACCCTAACGGGGATGCCCGGCAAATGACAATACCCTTTGTTGTTGTGTGGCTCATTCTGGGTGCTACTTACTTTACCTTTCGAATGAAGTTTATCAACGTAAGAGGATTTAAACATGCCATTAACCTTGTACGTGGCGTTTTTGACAATCCCAAAGACGATGGCGAAGTTTCCCACTTTCAGGCTCTGGCCACAGCATTGAGTGCAACAGTGGGTCTTGGGAATATAGCTGGTGTTGCAATTGCCATTTCCATTGGAGGGCCTGGAGCTACCTTCTGGATGATAATTGCCGGATTGCTGGGAATGTCTTCTAAATTTGTGGAGTGTACGCTGGGGGTAAAATACCGTGAAATAGACGAAAACGGCCAGGTTTCCGGCGGCCCCATGTATTACCTGAGCCGTGGGTTAAAAAAAAGAAACCTGGGAGGACTTGGTAAAGTTCTGGCAGCCATTTTTGCCGTGCTGGTTATAGGCGGGGCTTTGGGCGGCGGCAATATGTTCCAGGCCAATCAGGCATTTTCTCAGTTTTCTTCACTAGTGCCCGGCGTGCAACCTTATGGCGCTTATTTTGGAATAATCCTCGCCATTCTTGTGGGTGTGGTAATTATAGGTGGCATAAAATCCATTGCAAGGGTAACAGAGAAAATTGTTCCTTTTATGGCACTGCTCTATTTTCTCACAGCACTTATCATAATTCTTATCAACATTTCGCACGCTGCCAATGCATTCATGCTCATCCTTAAAGGTGCGTTTATGGCTGAAGCAATTAAAGGCGGAATTGTTGGTGTTCTTGTTGTGGGCTTCCAACGTGCTGCTTTCTCAAACGAAGCAGGTGTGGGATCGGCTTCCATTGCACATTCGGCGGCAAAAACGAAAGAACCTGTAAGCGAAGGCATTGTAGCTCTTCTTGAACCGTTTATTGATACCGTGGTTATCTGCACTATGACAGCCCTGGTAATCATTTTTACTGATTACCACGAAAACCAGGGACACCTTGAAGGAGTTGAATTAACTTCTCAGGCATTTGGCAGTATAATTTCATGGTTCCCGTATTTACTGGTGGTAGCAATTTTTCTCTTTGCCTTCTCCACAATGATATCCTGGTCTTACTATGGACTAAAAGGGTTTACCTATCTTTTTGGCGGATGGGTGAAAAATAAAAAAATGCTGGCCAATATTTTTTATGTAATTTTTCTTATCTTTATTGTCATAGGTAGTTCATCTAGCCTTGGAGCAGTGGTGGACTTTTCTGATATGATGATACTCAGTATGGCATTCCCCAACATTCTCGGGCTTATTATTATGTCTGGCGAAGTAAGGCACGATTTAAAGCTCTACTTTTCTAAAGTAAAGCAAGGAATTATACAGCGTTATAAATAACACTTAAATTCTATCTCAACGCTTCAGACTTTGTCGGCAATGGTTTATTTGGGTATAATTTTTACAAAAAACAACGTATGCCAAAAAGATTATGGCCGAAAATAAAGGATTTTCTGCACCTTTCAAATAGTGAAACAAAGGGTGCGTTCGTGCTGCTCATAATTATTGCTGCTGTAATTATATTTAACCTTACCACACCCTTCTGGATCAAAAGAACTGACCACCCAATAAATAAAGACCTGGCGGAGGAAGTTACCGCCTTTAAGGAGCTTATGGAGTCTACAAAAGAAAAAAAAGCTAAATCAGAGAATAGTACACAGAAAAATAAATTCCACACCCTTTCTGCATTTAATCCCAATACGGTTTCTGAGGATAACTTACTTCAAATGGGCTTCCCCTCAAGGGTGGCGCGCACATTGATAAATTACCGCAATGCGGGTGGTGTTTTTATAACCAAAAATGATTTACTGAAAGTTTATGGTATTGACAATGATGCACTTGACAAACTTTATGCGTATATTCTTTTGCCTGAAAAAGTTCCGGAATCAAATATTACAAAAGATGATGAAAAGCCTTCAGAGATAGAACAGACAGGGAAATCATCCAAAGCGTCTGAGCTGACGGTTGAAATAAATTCAGCTTCAGCTGAAGAACTGCAGAAGTTATCAGGGATAGGCCCCGCCTATTCTGAACGAATTGTAAAATACAGAAATCTGTTGGGCGGTTTTTATTCAACAGATCAACTGCATGAAGTATATAACCTGCCGGAAGAAACAGTGAAAAGCATCAGCGAATTTTTAAGCGTTGATACTTCGCTGATAGAAAAAATAAGCCTTAAGAACCTGGATGGTGAAGAAGGCCTGTATCATCCTTATCTTACTAAAAAACAGCAGTCTGACCTATATTTATATTTAAAAACCATGAAAGAAATAAATAGTGCTGAGGAATTGCTTAAGAACAATATTCTGGATGAAAAAACCCTGAATAAAATAAAACCCTATCTGGGGACTAATTAACAGGCTAAAAGAAATGGTTAAGCAAATAAATCTGTGCGATTTTTAATATTATGTACAACTAAATAAAATACAGTTTGTTAAAAAAGTACGAGCAATAAAACATAAAGAAATTTTTTTATGATAAAATTTTGAAAATCATCAGAGATATTTCTAACTTTGCGCCTCACAAAAAATTAATAAATAAACATTATGATTGTTATACCTATAAAAGAAGGTGAAAATATTGAACGTGCTTTAAAAAAATTCAAACGCAAGTTTGAAAAAACAGGCGTTATCAAAGAATTACGAAATCGTCAGGCATATAACAAGCCATCTGTTCACCGAAGAAAAGAGAAATTAAAAGCAATCTACGTACAGCAATTGCAGCAGGAAGAAGATTAGCCTGCAAACACTTTTCATTTAGGTTTTTCCAGCAGGAATTTATTTTTACTAACCAAGTAAATCAGTAATTCTATGATGTTAATTGATCTTTTTTTGGATCATTTAAAACATGAGCGAAACTATTCCGCGCATACCATCACAGCATATTCTACTGATTTAGATCAATTCTATGCATTTTTAACCCACACGGCTCCTGAACATCCTGCCCTTGAAGAGGTGAACCATAAACAGGTTAGGGCATGGTTGGTTCACCTTATCGAAAATAATATTTCGGCCAGAAGTATTAACCGGAAAATTACCACGCTCAAATCATTTTATAAGTTTCTTCAGCGGGAGAAAAAGATAAAAAACAATCCGTTGCACAAAGTTGATTCGCTCAGGCAGGCAAAACAATTGCCTGCTTTTATTGAAGAGAAGAAAATACAGCAACTACTCAACGAATGGGAAAGTGGAAATGACTATGCTTCGGTGCGAAATAAACTCATTCTGGAAACTTTATATTGCACAGGAATAAGGGTAAGTGAGTTGGTTGGCCTAAAACCTGCTGATTTACAAGCTGACCCTCCATCTATAAAAGTTACCGGTAAAAGAAACAAACAAAGAATAATACCTGTAACAAATTCATTGTATAAATCGCTGTTGGCACACAACCATATCTCTTCAGCATTGTTTAAGCAAAATCCGGCATATGTTTTTCTCACCGAAAAAGGAAGCAAAACATATCCGGCCCTTATTTATAAGGTTGTGAAAAAATACCTTTCTATGGTTACCACTAGTGAAAAACGAAGCCCTCATGTGCTCAGACATACATTTGCCACTCACTTGCTCAATCATGGTGCCGACCTTAATGCAATAAAAGAATTATTGGGGCATGCAAACCTTTCGGCGACACAGGTATACACGCACAACACATTTGAAAAACTAAAATCTACTTATAAACAAGCCCATCCAAGGGCATAAAAGAAGGAGGACGATTTATGAATATTAAAATTAATTCCGTTCATTTTGATGCAGATAAAAAATTAACTGATTTTATTGAAAATAAAGTTAACAAGCTCATTCAGTATTACGATGGAATAATCAGCTCGGAAGTTTTTCTTAAAGTTGAGAACACACAAGACCTTGATAATAAAGTTGCTGAAATACGTTTATATATTCCCGGAAACGACCTTTTTGCCAAGAAGCAAAGTAAATCTTTTGAAGAAGCAACCGATAATGCCGCCGAAGCATTGCGCCGTCAATTGATGAAGCACAAAGAGAAAATAAGAAAGGTTTGAGAATTTTAAATAAAATTCAAAAATTTGTTTGTGTTATAAATAAAAGTTTTATACATTTGCGAACCAATTTTGAGGGGTATACCTCAATACGTTCTTTTACATCGCCGATGTAGCTCAGTTGGCCAGAGCAGCTGATTTGTAATCAGCTGGTCGGGGGTTCGAATCCCTCCATCGGCTCTAAATAATTATTGGCAATGAAAAGGCCCGGGGGGATACCAAAGTGGCCAACTGGGGCAGACTGTAAATCTGCTGGCGAACGCCTTCGTAGGTTCGAATCCTGCTCCCCCCACCACCTTTGGTAAAAAACAAACTGCTTTTTGTATAGGATACATATGCAATGGGCAGTTTTGATTTGTTAGAAATCAATGTTTTTTACATACCATCGGCCTATGCGGGAGTAGCTCAGTTGGTAGAGCATAACCCTTCCAAGGTTAGGGTCGCGAGTTCGAGCCTCGTCTCCCGCTCTTTTTTTGCCGATGTAGCTCAGGGGTAGAGCGCTTCCTTGGTAAGGAAGAGGTCATGGGTTCAATTCCCATCATTGGCTCTGATGATTATTCTAAAATTGAAATTGAAAATTAAATAAATTATCTAATTATCTTTAATATTTGAGTTATGGCTAAAGAAAAATTTGAAAGGACGAAACCGCACGTGAATATCGGTACCATTGGTCACGTTGACCATGGTAAAACAACCCTTACTGCTGCTATTACAATGGTGCTTTCCAAAAAAGGATTTGCAACTATCAAGGACTTTGATTCAATCGATAACGCACCTGAAGAAAAAGAAAGAGGTATCACCATTAACACAGCGCACGTAGAGTACGAAACCGAAAACAGACATTATGCTCACGTTGACTGTCCAGGCCATGCTGACTATGTGAAAAACATGGTAACTGGTGCTGCCCAGATGGATGGCGCTATCATTGTTGTGGCTGCTACTGACGGCCCCATGCCTCAAACACGCGAACATATCCTTCTTGCACGCCAGGTAAACGTTCCTAAAATTGTTGTTTTCATGAACAAAGTAGACATGGTTGATGATGAAGAAATGCTTGACCTTGTTGAAATGGAAATCCGTGAATTGTTAAGCTTTTATGAATTTGACGGCGACAATGCTCCTGTTATTCGTGGTTCTGCACTTGGTGGTATGAACGGTGATGCAAAATGGGAAGAAAAAGTGATGGAGCTTATGGATGCAGTAGATGAGTATATCCCTGTTCCTCCCAGAGATGTTGAGAAAGACTTCCTTATGCCTGTTGAAGATGTATTCTCTATCACAGGCCGTGGTACAGTTGCTACCGGTAGAATTGAAACCGGTGTGGTTAACTCCGGCGACGAAATGAGCATTGTTGGTCTTGGTGCTGAAGGCAAAAAGACGGTTGTAACCGGTGTTGAAATGTTCCGTAAAATCCTCGATAGAGGTGAAGCTGGAGACAATGTTGGTCTGCTACTTAGAGGTATCGATAAAAAAGAAATCAAAAGAGGTCAGGTAATTGCCAAAACAGGCAGTATCACCCCTCATACAAGATTTAAAGCTGAGGTATACGTATTGAAAAAAGAAGAAGGTGGACGTCATACACCTTTCCACAACAAATACCGTCCGCAGTTCTACTTAAGAACGCTTGACGTAACCGGAGAAATTTCTCTTCCTGAAGGAACAGAAATGGTAATGCCTGGTGATAACGTAACCATTACAGTTGATCTTATTTATCCTGTGGCTATCAACCAGGGTTTGCGCTTCGCCATCCGCGAAGGAGGCCGTACAGTTGGTGCCGGCCAGGTAATAGAAATTGTTGAATAACAATACTGGTACTATACAAAAACAGGACCCGGAATTCCAGGTCCTGTTTTTGAGTAAATAAGGTTTACGGGTGTAGCTCAGTTGGTAGAGCACTGGTCTCCAAAACCAGGTGTCGGGCGTTCGAGTCGCTCCTCCCGTGCAAAGTAGAAAATCCGGATGTGGAAACATTCCGGAAATATCGTTTTTTAAAGAGACGATTTATTTTAAAAAGAACATCCATTCATTACGAATGACAACATTATGATTAGCAGAAATTCCTGATACGAACGAGTAAAAAAACTTAAACATATTTTTCACGTGAAAATTAAAACTTACTTAGAGGATACATACACTGAACTTGTACATAAAGTTACTTGGCCCTCATGGAAAGAGCTTCAAAGCAGTGCACTCGTAGTTATGGTCGCATCATTGATTATCGCTATGATCATTTTTCTCATGGATATTTCTTTTGAAAATCTCATGACATTTATTTATAACATGTTCTATTGAAAAGTTTAGGAGGTCTGGTTTAAATGAGTGATTTTGAAAAAAAATGGTATGTGCTTAGAGCCATAGGTGGCAAAGAGAAAAAGGTGAAGGAGTATATTGAAAGTGAAATTTCAAGCCTGAATCTTGAAGACTATGTTACCCAGGTTTTAATACCAACGGAAAAGGTATACCAGATTCGAAACGGAAAGAAAATAAGCAAAGAGCGAAATTTCTTTCCCGGATACATTATGATAGAAGCTGCACTGGTGGGCGAAATCCCCCACATTTTAAAAAATATACCGAATGTAATCGGATTTCTGGGCGAAAAAGGAGATAATCCCATACCGCTGAGAATGTCTGAAGTAAACAGAATACTCGGTAAGGTGGATGAGCTTGCTGCCAGCGATGAAGAAATAAACATTCCTTTCTTTGTGGGCGAAACAGTGAAAGTAATTGATGGTCCTTTTAACAGCTTCTCTGGTATTATTGAAGAAGTAAATGAAGAAAAGAAAAAACTGAAAGTAATGGTTAAGATTTTCGGAAGAAAAACACCTCTCGAACTCAGTTTTATGCAAGTAGAAAAAGAATAAAGATAATTACCGTTGATTGTAAAACCCTGAATGCTTCCTTTACGATCAGCAACAATTATATATAACCAAATTTTATTTTATTGAAATTGTAAAACTATGGCAAAAGAAGTTGCTGGATTAATCAAATTACAGATTAAAGGTGGGGCAGCTAACCCGTCACCTCCGGTTGGACCTGCATTAGGTGCAAAAGGAGTGAACATTATGGAGTTTTGCAAACAATTTAATTCGCGTACACAAGAGCAAGCCGGAAAAGTAATACCGGTAATTATAACCGTGTACTCCGATAAATCGTTTGATTTTATTGTAAAAACTCCTCCTGTGGCGGTTCAGTTACTGGAAATGGCCAAGTTAAAATCAGGATCGGCAGAATCAAACCGTAAAAAGGTTGCTGCACTTTCATGGGATCAGGTGAAAACCATTGCCCAGGATAAAATGACTGATTTAAACTGTTTTACTGTTGGCTCAGCTATGAAAATGGTAGCGGGAACAGCCAGGAGTATGGGCATTACAGTAAAGGGAAGCTTCCCTGCTGACGTTTAAAACTAATAGTAATTATAGAAATGGCAAAACTTACAAAAAACAGGAAAGCCGCTCTCGAGAAAGTCGAGCGCGAAAAGTTATACAAATTGCGTGAAGCTGCTGTTTTGCTTAAGGATGTAACCAACACCAAATTTGATGCATCGGTTGATATTGATGTTCGTTTGGGTGTTGATCCCCGTAAAGCAAACCAGATGGTAAGAGGGGTTGTAACACTACCCAACGGTACAGGAAAAGAAATTCGCGTATTGGTACTTTGCACTCCTGATAAAGAAGAAGAAGCCAAAGCAGCAGGCGCTGATTACGTAGGCCTTGATGATTATGTAGAAAAAATCAAAGGTGGCTGGACAGATGTTGACGTAATTATTACCATGCCTCCTGTAATGGCAAAAGTCGGACAGCTTGGTAGAATTCTTGGTCCTCGCGGTTTGATGCCTAATCCTAAGAGTGGAACTGTAACCATGGATATTGGTAATGCAGTGAAGGAGGTAAAACAAGGTAAAATCGATTTTAAAGTGGATAAGTTCGGAATCATCCATACATCCATTGGTAAAGTTTCTTTTGAACCACAGCAAATCGTGGAAAATGCAAAAGAATTCTTAAATACCATTATGAAGTTGAAACCTACCGCTGCAAAAGGTACTTATGTGAAAAGTATCTACCTATCATCCACAATGAGTCCTGGAATAAAAATTGACAGTAAGATTCTTGATGATTAATTCCGGTCTTATTTTAACCCAACTCAATTGATAATCAGTTAATCTTAGAATTTAGCCTGATGACACGCGAAGAAAAAAAAGAAATAATAGAAAACCTCACCAACAAGATTAATGAGACAAGCCACTTTTACCTTACAGATATCTCAGCATTGAATGCTGCCGATACCAGTGATTTAAGGAGAAAGTGCTTTGAAAAAGACATTAATCTGATGGTAGTGAAGAATACCTTGCTTAAAAAGGCTCTTGAGAACTCCGAAGGAAACTTCGACGAACTTTATGAGCTCCTTAAAGATTCAACCTCAATCATGTTTTGCGATACAGGAAATGTTCCTGCAAAACTGATTAAGGATTTTCGTAAAAAACACGAGAAACCAATTATTAAAGGAGCTTATGTAGAAGAATCAGTATACATTGGTGATAACCAACTCGATGCGCTCGCAAGTCTCAAATCAAGAGAAGAGCTTATCGGTGATGTTATACTCCTGCTCCAGTCTCCTGCCCAAAAAGTTATTTCCGGACTACAATCCGGTGGCGGCAAACTGGCTGGCATACTGAAAACTTTATCAGAAAAAGAATAATTAAAATAGTAATCAAAACCAATTTTTAAAATCATACAAAAATGGCAGATTTAAAAGCGTTTGCAGAACAGTTGGTAAACCTGACAGTTAAAGAAGTAAATGAATTAGCAGAAATTCTTAAAGACGAATATGGAATTGAACCCGCTGCAGCTCCTGTTGCAGTAGCCGGCCCCGCTGCTGGTGGTGAAGGCGGTGGCGAAGCAGAAAAAACATCTTTTGATGTTATATTAACTGCTCCCGGTGGTGCAAAACTTCAGATCGTGAAATTAGTAAAAGAACTTACCGGCCTTGGTCTTAAAGAAGCAAAAGCTGTGGTTGATGCAGCTCCTGCTCCTGTAAAAGAAGGTGTTTCTAAAGATGAAGCAGAATCTCTGAAAGCTCAATTAGAAGAAGCTGGAGCAGAAGTTGAACTTAAATAGAATAAGCCTGTTATATACAAGGTAGTAGGTTTAGGGACCCGGATTACCGGGACCCTAAACCCTTTTGTTGTTATTTCTCATTCAAGGTTCAATTAATTACTCTATACTAAATGGCTTCAATACAATCCAATCAACGCGTAAGCTTTTCATCCACAAAAAATCAACTTGATTACCCTGACTTTCTTGAGATCCAATTAAAATCTTTTAAAGATTTTTTCCAACTGGAAACTACTCCCGAAAACAGGGAAAATGAAGGGCTTTACAAGGTTTTTGCCGAAAATTTTCCTATTTCTGACACACGAAATAATTTTGTGCTTGAGTTCATCGATTATTTTATCGATCCTCCCCGGTATTCCATAGATGAATGCCTGGATCGCGGACTTACATATTCCGTACCACTCAAAGCCAAACTAAAACTTTATTGTACCGATCCTGAACACGAAGATTTTGATACTGTAATACAGGATGTTTACCTGGGTACCGTGCCATATATGACAGAGCGGGGTACATTTGTTGTTAATGGTGCCGAACGTGTTGTTGTTTCGCAGTTGCACCGTTCACCTGGGGTATTCTTCGGCCAAAGTCTTCATGCCAATGGTACAAAATTATATTCTGCCAGAATAATTCCTTTTAAAGGTTCCTGGATAGAATTTGCCACGGACATCAATAATGTAATGTATGCATATATTGACCGTAAGAAAAAATTACCCGTAACCACGCTATTGCGTGCCATCGGATATGAAAATGATAAAAACATTCTTGAGATTTTTGATCTTGCAGATGAACTAAAGGTTTCGAAAACTGCTGTCAAAAAAGTAGTTGGACGAAAACTTGCCGCAAGAGTATTAAAAACCTGGGTAGAAGATTTCGTTGATGAAGACACCGGTGAGGTTGTTTCAATTGAGCGAAATGAAGTTGTCATTGATCGTGAAACGGTTATTGAACCCGAACATATCGATCAAATTGTAGACTCCGGCACCCAAACAATTTTGTTACATAAAGAAAATCAGAACCTTTCTGATTTTGCCATTATATACAATACACTCCAAAAAGATCCATGTAACTCGGAAAAAGAAGCTGTGCTTCATATTTACCGGCAGTTACGTAATTCAGAGCCACCTGATGAGGCTACGGCACGCGATGTTATCGACAAGCTATTCTTTTCAGATAAAAGATACGATCTTGGAGAAGTAGGCCGCTACAGAATTAACCGTAAACTTGGCCTTACTACCGACATTGATACAAAAGTACTTACCAAAGAAGATATCATCGAAATCATAAAGTATCTGATTGAATTGATCAATTCAAAAACAGATGTAGATGATATTGACCACCTGAGTAACCGTAGAGTACGTACCGTAGGTGAGCAGCTATACAACCAGTTTGGAGTGGGACTTGCCCGTATGGCCCGTACAATCAGGGAAAGAATGAATGTTCGGGACAATGAAGTATTTACCCCCATTGACCTGATCAATTCAAAAACCTTGTCTTCGGTAATCAACTCGTTCTTTGGTACCAACCAGCTGTCACAGTTTATGGATCAAACCAATCCACTGGCAGAAATGACTCACAAACGAAGAATGTCTGCCTTAGGACCAGGAGGTCTTTCCAGGGAAAGAGCAGGATTTGAGGTAAGGGACGTTCACTATACCCATTATGGCAGACTTTGTCCTATTGAAACTCCCGAGGGACCGAACATCGGACTTATTTCGTCACTATGTGTATATGCAAAAATTAACGATCTGGGTTTTATTGAAACCCCATACCGTAAAGTTTCGGAAGGAAAAGTAAACCTTTCTACTGAAGGTATTGTGTTTATGAGCGCTGAAGAAGAAGAGGCAAAAGTAATTGCACAGGCGAATGCAAAAATTGCCGACGATGG
>JBEPYD010000039.1:5043-16371 GCA_041641575.1 Bacteroidales bacterium | reverse complement strand
GGCTGTGTTGGGACTGTATCTTGCTGGTTTCCTTCAGGCTGCCATGCTCGTTGCAGGAGTGATTGTATTTTTTGCTTTTCTGGAAAGTGCTTTTGGAATATGCGTTGCCTGTAAGTTGTATCCTTATTACCTGCGACTGATCGGGCAATAGTAAAAAGCAACACTACAAATCAAAAGGGGACCAGGATGTCAGTTCATTTAATGAAAAGTGATAATTGACAGTTACACCCAGGTGTTTTCCTTCAATTATATCTCCTTTGCCCGAATGTCTGCGAAAGCGTCTGGTTTGTGCGGCATCTTTTTCATAGATGTGCTTTAATGCATTAATGTCGGATTTAAACCATACCTTTTCATGATGACCGATAATGCACTTGCGTTCTTTTAGAACCCAGATAACTGTGATTGGCTTATTTTCCTTTGCTTGTATTTCAAAATACCGCAACAGATCGGAGAGGTTCAGTGCAACTGTTTCAGAGGGCATAAGGCTTGCCTTTGGCAGCATCTTTTGTACTTTCATGAATGCCCTGCGCTGTACTTTCACCTCTAAATATTGTAACAGTTCACCCCTTCTTGTGTAAATGGCTATATCAGGGTATTCTTTTACAGCACATTTCTCAGCCCTGAATTTTCCAGACCGGTTGATGTGATCAATGAGCACATTTTCTTCCTGCTCAGAGAAAAAGGCATCATGCTCAAAGATATATTTCCCCAGGCTTTTGCCGTCGCAGGGCGAATCACATTGTGCGCAGTCAAAAATGTATTTCTCTTGCATGAAACTCATTACAGGTGATTTTTTCAGGGCGAATAATTCATAATTACCAAATGTTTTGTATTGCGGCTGTTCCGGCCGCGTACATTATATGTGTATGTTTTATCAAATTCATGTATGTGTATGCCATCGTGGCTGTATAGGTTTTCGATGAAATCTGTTTTTTTAATTACCAGCATCCATTTGGCTTTTTGGAGGAGCAGGGTATCCCGGAGCCGCACCTGGTCGTGCTGGTTAAAAACATGCTGATCATATTCTGAGAATTCACTGTCATAAGGAGGATCTAAAAAGATAAAATCCTCCTTGCCGGGATTTACTTTTTCCAGAAATTCAGCGAAATCATGATTAAAAAAATCAGTTTTTGCAAATAGTTGTTTAATAGAAGGATTGGAAACATGTTTTACTTTTGCCCCAAAATCTTTTTTGTTATAAGCTATCCCGCCATAAGGAATATTGAATTCACCCTGCCTGTTGTATCGGAACATGGAAGCATAGCAAAATTCCCTCACAAAAAACCAGTTTGCAACCGCCTTTGCCTCAGGTAATGACAGCTTTTTTGTATAGTGCCTGTTCATTAATCCGCGGATAAACAAGTAGAATGCGCTTTTTACAGCAGTCTCCATATGTGTATGTAATTCAGATTTTGAAAAACTGCGGGTCTCTCTTGCCATAATGGCTTTAATTCTTTTCATTTTATCAAAAAGAGAGTGCTCAAGTTGTAGCATAAAACCTTCTTTATCAATGATAAAGTTTACGCTGAAAATAGTGGGAAACTTCTGTTCGGGCAGGGTATTAATGGCTGATTTAATGATTTTTTGTGGTACAGTTTCATTATTGACAAAGCTGCTGAAAGCATCTGCAAGTTTTATGGCCAGCCAGGTGGCCATTTCACCTGCCTCATTCCAAGCATAAACATAATTATTCAATTCTTTTTCAAATTCCACCTTCCCAATCATTCGGTAAAACCGGATTAAATCTGTGCTTTTATCGTTAAGATAAGATTTATGCCCGGGCTGTAGAGCAAAAAAAACACCTGCTCCTCCGGCAAAGGGTTCAAAATAGTTTTTAAAGGGGGGAATAAACGTGCGGAAGAGTGAAAACTCTCTGTATTTCCCCCCGGTCCATTTAATTACGGGTTTAATAAAGGTTCTCTCCTTATGATAAATTATACTCATTTTAACGTTCTCAATTTCATGTTCTGCATGCCTTTACAAAGCATCATTCAACTTAATAGTAATAGCACAAGTTCTTCTTTTAACTTTCTCACAAGTGGAATCTCAATAGCCTGGGCTGGTTTGCTTGTCCTGATTTGAAAAATGCGGGAGAAAAGACATACTTTTAGTATCATGATAAAATTATGTGGCAGTGTTTTTTGTAGAATGATTTCAAGGGTAAAATAAGTATAATCTTTTCTAAAAACCAATTAATCTGATGGGCTGAAATAAACAGCTCTATTTTTCCGCTGAATTATTACCTTTGCTTTGAAATATAAAGCTATGTGGATAAAAAGGATATTGTTCAGATTGTTGGGGCCCGAAAAATACCTTTGGGTGGTGAGTAAATTATTTTTTCTAAGCTATTTTCAAGGATTCCTGAAAGGAAAACCCTACTTCAGGTATCATTATTTTTTTCCACGCCTGGTAAAGGCAGAAGATGTGGTGATTGATATTGGCGCCAACCTGGGCTACTATACTGTCCTTTTCGGGCGGAAAGCAAAGCATGTATTTGCAGTGGAGCCTGTGAAGCTTTTCCGAAATATTCTAAAAAAAAATACCCGAAGCCAAAATAATATTACCATTTTACCTTATGCGCTTGGTGCAGAATCAAATAAGATCATTGAAATGGGTGTGCCTTCCGGCAAAAAGTTTTTCCGGCACGGACTTACCCATGTAGTGGAGAATAAGGATGAGCAAAACACACTTACTTTTCAGGAAACCATGATGAGGCCCGACGACGTGTTTGGAGACCTTGAACGTGTGGATTATATTAAATGCGATATTGAGGGCTATGAGAAGATTGTAATACCTGCACTTCAGCGAATTATCGAAAAACATCAGCCATGCATTCAGTTGGAAACAGACATGGAAAACCGTATTTCCATCATGCAAATGCTTTCTTCTCTGAATTACACGTGCTATTTTTTAACCGAAGAAATAAAGCTGCAAAAAGTCAGTTCAGCAAAAGATAGAACAGAAGGTGATTTATTGTTTGTTCCCGATGGTAAAAAGAGGGAAAGAATAGCCCCATTTACAATTATATAGGCACGTTCTTCCCGGAAATTTTCATTTGTGACACGAAGGCATTATTTTTGCCTTTAAAGCATAACCATTTAATTAGTAAATAATAGGTGAAAGCACTTTTTTTAAAAGAATTAAATTTATTTTTCAGTAACATCACCGGATACCTGGTGATAATTATCTTTCTGGTTACCAACAGCTTGTTTCTATGGGTTTTTCCGGGTAATTACAATGTACTTGAAAGTGGTTATGCAAATTTGGATACCTTCTTTTTTATAGCCCCATGGGTATTCTTGTTTTTGGTGCCTGCCATTACCATGCGCAGCATTGCCGATGAGCGTAAAGCCGGCACACTGGAAATATTATTTACCAGGCCTTTAACCAATCTTCAAATTGTGCTTGCAAAATATTTTGCATCGCTGGCACTTGTGCTGTTTTCCCTGTTGCCTACCTTATTGTGGTTCTGGTCTGTCTGGATGTTGGGAAATCCGCCGGGAAGTATTGATACCGGAGGCACCTGGGGTTCCTATATTGGTTTGTTTTTTCTGGCCGCCATTTATGTGGCCATTGGTATATTTTCATCCTCGCTCACGGATAACCAGGTGATAGCTTTTATTATTGCAGTGCTGTTTTCTTTCTTCATCTATATTGGATTTGACGCCATAAGCGGACTTGCAATTTTCTCTGATTTGCAAACTGAAATAATGGCTCTTGGCATTAGTGCACATTACAATTCTCTAAGCAGGGGTGTGATAGATGTTGCTGATATCGCATATTTTTTAAGCACAATTGCGCTTTTTATTTTGTTTACGAGATACATGGTTCAGAGGCTAAAAGTTTAAATTAAATTTTTGAATGAGAAAATTTTCATCACAAATAATTAACCTTCTTATTAGTGCAGGCATTATTATTCTTGCGGGTTACATTCTTTCATTTTTTAATATTCGCCTGGATTTAACAGCAGAAAAACGCTATACCCTTTCTCCCGTTTCCAGGGATATTTTAAGAGATTTATCCGATGCGGTCTTTATCAGGGTATACCTGGATGGCGATTTGCCACCGGGCTTTCAGCGCCTGAGTAACGAAACTGAAGATTTATTAAATGATTTCCGCACCTATGCCGATGATAATATCCAGTATCAGTTTATCAACCCTGATGCCATCGAGGATAAGGAAGCACGGGAAGCTTTGTATGCCGACCTGTACAACAAAGGATTACAACCCACAAACCTGCAAATGAATGAAGCGGGAGGGGGACAAAGCCAGAAAATTATCTTTCCCGGTGCCCTCATTATCCATAATGGTATTGAGCTTCCGGTAAATTTATTGAGCAATAACCCCGGACTCGGTGCAGAGCAAAATTTGAATAACAGTATCCAGGCACTGGAGTATAAGTTTATCAATAACATTTATAACCTTACCACAGATACCCTCAAGAAAATTGCTTTTCTCGAAGGGCATGGTGAGCTTGATCAGTATCAGACCGGAGACATTACCCGGGAACTGGCAAATTTTTACCAGGTTGACAGAGGCAAAATCGGGGGTATGTATGGCAGCCTCGACGAATATGCAGCCGTAGTGGTGGCAAAACCCACCCAGCCATTTCCTGAAGAAGATAAATTTGTGCTGGATCAGTACCTTATGAACGGAGGCAGAATTCTTTGGTTCATTGATGTGGTGGATGTGCGTATGGATAGCCTGCAAAAAGGAGCCACCATGGCCCTGATACGCGACCTGAACCTGAATGACCAGCTTTTTAAATACGGCGTACGAATAAATCCGAACCTTATACAGGATGTGCAATGCGCCTTGATTCCTGTAAATACTGCTCTGGCAGGAAATTCAGCAAAATTTACGCCTGCTCCATGGTTGTATTTCCCCTTGCTAAACCCCACAGATCGCTCACCCCTGGTAAAAGACATTAGTCTTGTTCGTGCCGAGTTTGTTTCATCCATTGATACCCTGGGCGGTGACCCGGAGGTGAACAAAGTTATTCTTCTGCGTTCTTCCGAAATGTCAAAAACAGTTTCTGCTCCCACCATTATTACACTGGAGGAGGTAACACAGAACATTCCCCGCACGGCATTCAATGCTCCATACCTCCCCACGGCTGTACTAATAGAAGGGGCACTTAAATCGGTGTTCCAGAACAGATTGCTCGATGCCCTTCCTGTAAAAGGAGAATACACTTACCGTGAAGAGGCTGAAGATGCCAAAATACTCGTGGTTTCTGATGGCGATATCATCCGCAACGAGGTACAATATACCCCTAACGGACCCGCGATAAACCCATTGGGATACGATCGGTTCTCGCAACAAACTTTTGGTAATAAAGAGTTTATCCTTAATGCCGTAAACTATATGACCGGAAATGAAGGCATTATGAAGCTGCGCGCCAAAGAGTTTAAACTTCGCCTGCTGGATAAAGGCAAAATCAGAGAGGAACGACTCACATGGCAGTTGGTAAACACTGCCGGGCCTGTAATTATTATACTTATATTTGGATTACTGGCCGGTTTTTACAGGAAGTACCGTTATAAAAAATAAGCACTTATTTACGATATGCCAAAAAGGAATCTATTATTATTTGCCATATTGTTGTTGCTTGTGATAGCAGCAGTGGTGGTTTTTGTTCGAAACGATCAATCTACCCTGAACCGGCGTGCTGCGGATATTTCTCTGCAGGATACCACAGGTATTGACAGAGTGCTGATTACCAGGCAGGCGGATACCATATCCTTGAATAAAAAAGGGAGTGCCTGGGTAACGGACAATAATCTGCCGGTGCGGCAGAGTGCTGTTGATGCCCTGCTTACCATAATGAAAAATATTGATATACAATCACCGGTTACAGGGGATAGAAGAAAGTCAATGGTAGATTCGCTTGTGCAAAATGGGAATAAGGTAGTGTTTTATCGTGACGGAAATACCGTCAAATCTATATATGTAATGGACAGCTTACTCAACAGCAAAAATACGGTAATGCTTAAGGAGGGGCAAAAACAGCCGTTTTTTGTGTATTTTCCAGGCCAGCCTACATCGCTTGCGCCTTTTTTCAGTCTCTCTCCCATGTATTGGAGAGATAATGTAATTTTAAGCATTCAACCCCGGGAAATAAAATCTGTTTCTCTGGAAAATATTCAGGAACCTGACCAATCTTTCCGCCTCTCCCGCGATACAGAAGGTAATTACCAGCTTTACCTGCCAGCGGAGAACAGGTTAATTGATTCGGATAGCCTGGCTACGGACCGTATAGATATGTTCCTGGCTTATTTTAAAAATGTAAGGTATGAGGATATAGTGAATAATAATAATTCTGCAACAGCCGACTCTTTAAGGATTTCTACACCAACCTATCGTTTTGAAATAAAAGCTTTTAATTCTGATGTTCATGAATTTTCTATTTATCCTATTGTGCGGGAAAATGCAACTGACCCTTACCGTACACTTGTTTTGTTTAATAACCAGGAGGAAGTAGCCATTGCCCGGTACCTGGAAATTGACCCAATGCTGGAGGAACCTTCATTTTTTATCAGGCATTAAAAAAATAGATTACAAGCATTGGGCAAATGAGATTTTTTTAGTATTATTGGAAGCTGTTTACACGGGTAGAAATAAAATTACAACTTATTGTTCTATAACATTTTAGATTTATCCTGGAACCGCAGTTTTTCAATTTTATCACGGAAGGATGATTATTCAGGAACAACATAATTTTGTAATTTTTCTGCGCCACTTACTTGATGAAATTGATAGATAAAATTTTGAAGTTCAAAAAATAAATAAATATTCAGTAAAATAATATTATAATGAAATTTGTTGTATCCAGCACCGATTTACTCAGTCATCTGCAAGCAATAAATCGTGTAATCAATAGTAAAAATACCTTACCTATTTTAGATAATTTTCTGTTTAATCTAACTGATAAAACATTGGAAATTACGGCAACCGATCTTGAAACAACCATGATTACACATATGGAACTGGAAAATGTATCTGAGGAAGGAAGCCTGGCTATTCCAGCGCGTATTCTGATGGACACGTTGAAGGAATTTCCGGAACAGCCGCTTACTTTTAACATCAATGTTGAGTCATTTGCTGTAGTTTTGAGTACTGAGAATGGGGAATTTACAATTGTTGGACAAAACGCAGAGGATTTTCCAAATATACCCACCATTAAAGAAGACCAGGAAAAAAGCGTACGCTTTGATACCAATCTCCTTCTGAATGGCATCAGCAAAACTATTTTTGCTACTGCCGAAGATGAAATGCGACCTGTGATGAATGGTATTTATATGGAGCTGGATGAATCCCAGGTAACTTTTGTGGCTTCTGATGCGCACAAACTGGTTCGTTACATTCGCACCGATGCCACACCTGGCGTGCAGGCTTCCTTAATTTTACCCAAAAAACCTGCTTCTCTGCTGCGCAATATCCTGCTAAAAGAAGATGGCGATGTTAATCTTTCATTTGATGATAAAAATGCAGCGTTTGAGCTTCCCAATTATAAGCTTATTTGTCGCCTGACAGAAGGCAATTATCCTTCTTACAGCACCGTAATTCCCGATGGCAACGACAATCACCTGATTATTGACCGCATTGAATTTCTGAATACCCTGCGCAGGGTGTCTGTATTTGCCAACCAGGCAAGCCAGCTTGTTAAACTCAGCCTTAAAGGAAATCAAATTACCGTTTCTGCCCAGGACATCGACTTTAGTATTTCTGCTTATGAAAATGTAAAATGTCAGTACGATGGTGATGAGATGGAAATAGGTTTTAAATCCATCTTCCTGCAGGAAATATTATCTAACATCAGCTCAGAAGATGTGCGCCTGGAACTTTCTGATCCATCGCAGGCCGGTCTGGTGATACCTACTGAAACGGAAGGGGAAGAAGAAGATGTGTTAATGCTGCTTATGCCCATGATGATAGGCAATTAGTACTTACCAAAAAATACAATACAGAGCCTCACCAAAATGGGGCTCTTTTTTTTAAGATAAAGCAATACGCAACCATGGAATTAAACCTGAAAAACCCGGTAATTTTTTTCGACCTTGAAACTACCGGAATTGATATTACAAAAGATCGTATAGTTGAAATTTCTATGCTGAAGGTTTTTCCTAATGGCAAGGAAGAATGTACTACACAGCTGGTGAATCCTACTATCCCAATTGATCCAAATGCTACGGCCATCCACGGTATTTCTGATGAAGATGTGAAAGACGCACCTACCTTTACCCAAATAGCCAAAAAACTTCTGGCTGAATTAGAAGGATGTGACCTTGCAGGCTATAACTCTAACAGGTTTGATATTCCTTTGCTTGTAGAGGAGTTTTTACGTGCCAATGTTGATTTTGACCCTAAGAAAAGAAAGTTTATCGATGTGCAGGTGATTTTTCATAAAATGGAGCAACGAACCCTTTCAGCTGCTTATAAGTTTTATTGCCAGAAAGAACTGGTAGATGCCCACAGCGCAGAGGCGGATACCCGTGCCACTTATGAAATACTAAAGGCACAACTTGACATGTACGATAAAATTCCCTTTAAACCACCCAAAGGAGATCCTGTGCCTATTCTTAATGATATGGAGTTCCTTTCCGAATTTTCAGCGCATAACCGCAATGCTGATTTTGCAGGACGCATAATCTACAATGATAAGGGTATTGAGGTCTTTAATTTTGGTAAGTACAAAGGAAAAGCTGTTGAAGATATCCTTGAAAAAGATCCGGGATATTATAACTGGATGATGAACGGAGATTTTCCGTTGTACACGAAAAAGGTAATGACCAATATTAAATTAAGGAAAATTTCCGGCGCTTAATCTTCCAGCTCCTTTTGCAGGGAAATCATCTTTAGCAGGGTAATGGCTGCTTCATCACCTTTGTTGCCATGTTTGCCACCAGCCCTGTCTATGGCCTGTTGCATGGTGTTTGTTGTTAACACACCAAAAACAAAAGGAATTTCAAAGGAAAGGTTTAATTCTGTGGTTCCATAGGTTACACCCTGGCAGATGTACGTGAAATGTGGAGTTTCTCCCTGGATGACACACCCTATAAGGATGATTCCATCAACTTCGGCTCCTTCGGCAAGTAATTTACCACCATACGTTAATTCAAAGGTGCCGGGCACGGTTTTCACCGTTATATTTTCTTTTTTTACCCCGTGCTTTTGCAAGGTAGTAACAGCACCCTCAAGCAGAGTACCGGTAATTTCTTCATTCCATTCTGCTACTACAATGCCCACCTGCATATTTCTTCCATCCGGTACGTGCGCCGGATTATAATCTGACAGGTTTTTAAGTGCAGTTGCCATTCTTAAATAGCTTAAGACATTTGTTTTACGCGGGCAATATACTTTTCTATTTGCCGGCCTTCGCGACTCTCTTTGTATTCTTTCTCAATTTCCTGGTAAACTTCAAGTGCTTTGTCATACTCACCAATTTCTTCGTAAAGTATACCGGCTTTCATTAAATAAATTGGAGAGAGGAATTCATTGCTGGCTTTGCTGGCTGCCTTTTTGTACATGTTCAGCGCTTTGTCATACTCACCAAGTTCTACATGCGCATCACCCATGGCTCCGATAGAAACCGGGCCCACCATTTCGTCGCTGCTGTCAAAATCTTTCAGGTAATCAATGGCTTCTTCATATTCCCCTAAATTCAGGTAGGAAATACCTGCATAATAACTGGCCAGGTTGGCTGATTTTGTGATGCCATATTCATCAATGATGTCGAGGAAGCCATAATTCATTCCATCACCGTTGAGTGCAAGTCGAAAAGAGTCTTGTTCAAAATATCTTTCAGCCATAAACATCTGTGCACTGGCTTCTTTTTCCTGTGGTGTAACCAAAAAACGCTGATATCCTAAATAGCCACCGACAATTACAATTATTGCAGCAACAATAATCATCAGGCTTTTTTGATTCTCTTCAATATATTGTTCTGTTCTGGTTAATGCATTTTCAACATCATCAACTACTTCTCTGTTTTGGTTTTTTCCTTTTGCCATTGTATTTTAATTTTTAAATCTCTTTAAAACAACCGCAAAAGTAATTTTTTTATTATTATCATCAACCTTTTTTCACTAAATAATTTCTTATTTCACACTTAATAAACGTTCGTATTTTTTAATGCTGTTTCTCATCTCATTTTCCTGTGTTAAAAGCCACTGAATAAGTGAAATTATGTTTTCAATTTTGCACTACTTTATCGAAAGAGTTTTATTTTTGATCATTTGAAAAATGTTAATCCGGTTAACGTTTGCCAGGCACCTGCTGTATTTTGGGTTTTGTGACATCTGAACGAAGTAGGGGTTTTCTTATGACAATTGTTTAGCATACATCATATTACATTAAAATTAAAACAGACAAACAATGAAACAACTAAATTTTCTTTTCTTTTTTGGTATTCTACTTATCATTTTCAGTTGTACCCCTGATACTGGTACTAATGCGGTGAATGGGGAAGAGGCATTTATTTTTTATTATTTTGAAGGATATGCCGGAGAGAAAGGTGGATTACATATGGCACATAGCAAGGATCTGCACACCTGGCACAAAATAAAAGATTCTGTATTTGCGCCTTCGCTGGGAGAATGGGGCGTTTTTCGCGATCCTTGTGTGGCACGGACAGATGATGGAACTTTTCACCTGGTATGGACCTGTGGTAAAAGCGGCTTTGGATATGCCCGGTCAGAGGACGGTTTAACCTGGGGTGATGAAAAATTTGTTGTTGTTGCAGACAGCAGCCGCGATATGGTTTTTGCTAATGTTTGGGCACCAGAGTTTTATTATGAAAATGATACGATGTATATCATTTGGTCATCTACCTTAATGGAAGATTATGTACCACCCAAAGATCCGGAAAAATGGTGGACTTCTACATGGGAACACCGGTTTTATTATACTGCCACCACTGATTTTGAAAATTTTTCACCTGTTCAGCCTTTTTGGGATCCCGGCTATAATGCTATTGATGCAGTGGTGCATAAAACAGATTCTGTTTACTACTTATTTTTTAAAGATGAAAGAAAATCGGGTAAAAACGTGCTAATGGCCAAAGGAGATCGGTTTACCGGACCATACACCGATACCCTTAATGTTCTGTACCGGCTTACCGAAGGAGCTATTCCGGTAGAAACAGACACTGCTTTTGTGCTCTATTATGATTACTATCATGAATACAACGGTTACAGGTACATCACATCAAAAGATATGCAGAACTGGAGTGACGAAATACTCCCTGAAAAATCGGATTTTGAGGAGAATGTGCTCAGGCATGGAAGTATTGTGCGTGTTACAACCAGCGAACTTGATTCCATAAAT
>JBEPYD010000039.1:0-5033 GCA_041641575.1 Bacteroidales bacterium | reverse complement strand
AAAACGGGAAGTTTAAATAAGGAATTTTGCAATTATATTGGAAAGACGCTGAACAACATGGTTTATACATTGTTATTCGAGTAACATTCTAAAGTAATTATAAATAACAACTGTATAAAACCATAAACTATGAAATTTGAATTACCCCCTTTGCCTTATGAAAAATCAGCATTGGCACCTGATATTTCAGAAAAAACGCTTGAATTCCATCATGGCAAACACCATCAAAAGTATGTAGACACTTTGAACAGCCTCATTGAAGGAACAGAATACGAAGAAAAATCATTGGAAGATATTATCAAAACTTCTGATGGCAAGATTTTTAACAATGCGGCACAGGTTTGGAATCATACCTTTTATTTTAATTCTTTTTCTGAAAAACCTTCCCCTAAACCGGAAGGTCAGTTGGCTGAGGCTATTGAGAAAAAATTTGGTTCTTTCGAGAAATTTAAGGAAGAATTTAATGCTTCTGCAGCAGGTCTCTTTGGCTCAGGCTGGACATGGCTGGTGAAAACCAAAGATGGTTCACTGGAGATTGTAAATAAAGGGAATGCCGGAAATCCCATTACAGATGACCAAACACCTGTACTTACCTGCGATGTTTGGGAACATGCATATTACCTGGATTATCAAAATAAACGCCCGGAATACCTTGAGAAATTCTGGAATGTAGTTGATTGGGAAAAAGTTTCAAAAAGATACTAAAAGATAAGGAGCTGAGGTTAAAAAAAAGACGGAGAATTGCGCAGATTGTGCTTCTCCGTCTTTTCTATTTCAGTTAGGTTGAACCACCCTAAAGTTCTTTGATTTCACTCACAAGCTTTTGAATGGAATCTTTCGCATTTCCAAATAGCATACGGGTTTTATCATCATAAAACAGATGGTTTTCAATGGCTGCATAACCTTTTCCCATACCTCTTTTCATCACGATAATATTTTTTGCATCCCTGGCCTTAATAATGGGCATGCCATAAATCGGACTTCCGGGTTCATCTTCTGCAGCAGGATTTACAACGTCATTGGCGCCAATCACCACTACTACATCGGTGTTTTTAAGGTCGGCATTAATGTCGTCCATTTCCACAAGCTTACCGTAAGGTACGTCTGCCTCAGCCAGCAATACATTCATATGTCCGGGCATACGACCGGCTACCGGATGAATGGCATACCGCACTTCTGCGCCCTTTTCCTCAAGCAATTGATCCATCTCATGACAAATATGCTGCGCCTGCGCCACTGCAAGTCCGTAACCGGGTACAATTACTACTTTCTGCGAATAACTCAGCAATACAGAAGCATCGCTTACGCTTATTTCTTTGATGGTTCCTGCTTCTTTCTGGGCCGCTGATATACCACCGCCAAAGGAACCGATGATAACATTTAACAATGAGCGGTTCATGGCTTTACACATGAGCAGGGTAAGTATCATTCCGGCAGCGCCTACAAAGATACCTCCGAGGATCATGGCCTGGTTTTGGTAAATAAACCCGGCCATGGCGGCAGCTATTCCAGTAAACGAATTCAGAAGTGAAATAACCACCGGCATGTCGGCACCGCCAATAGGCATCACAAACATAATTCCGTAGAAAACCGCTATGCCAAACAGCACGTAGACAAGGGTTTGCTGTGCCCCAAAACTAAGGTCTGCTGAGAGCATATATGCGGTAATGCCAATTACGGCTATCAGCAACAGAAGGTTTACATATGTCATTACCGATGAAAAGATATCGCCTACCTTTCCATCCAGTTTTCCGTATGCAATAATACTTCCGCTAAAGGCAATACTACCAATAATAAGCCCTAACAAGGTGATGAGTGCGGAAGGATTTGCAGGGTTTGAATATTCAATCAGGGCCACAAGTGCCGAAGCGGCGCCCCCCGTGGCGTTAAAAATGGATACCAGTTGCGGCATAGCCGTCATCTTTACCTTACGGGCTACGATAATGCCGAAAAATGCCGCAATAGCAATGGTAACCACAATAATAATGGCATTTACGGAGGCAATTCCATTTCCATCCTGTTTGTGCAGGAAAAGAGTGGTCGTCATGGCCAGCAGCATACCTAAACCTGCCCAGAGATTACCTTTTTTAGCGGATTCCGGATGACTAAGGAGTTTTAATCCGATAACAAACATGATGGCTGCAATAAAATAGCTTAATTCCAGTATCACCTGTCCCTGTGTAACTCCAATCGATTCAATGATGTTGTTCATGGTTTATTTAGTTTTTTTCTTTTTCTTAAACATATCAAGCATTCTGTCAGTAACTACAAAGCCACCGGCTACATTCAGGGTGCCGAAAAATACGGCTAAAATTCCCAGTGCCAGGTTTAGCGTATCGCCCAGGGAGGCATGGCCTACCAGAATAATGCCGCCAATAATGATTACCCCACTAATGGCGTTGGCACCCGACATAAGAGGGGTGTGAAGAACCGAGGGCACGTTTGAGATAACTTCTATACCTAAAAAAATGGCAAGGGCAATCACGAATATCTCTTCTTTATTTTCATAAAAATATACAAGGAAATTTTCCATGGTTTAGGGTTTTATTGTGTCATAAATTCCTTAACACGTTCATTAATAAATTCTTTATTATGCGTTACGCAGGTTCCTTTTACAATATCATCTTCAAAATTAAGATTCAGGTTTCCCTCCTCATCAATGATAAGCTTAAGGAAGTTCAATACATTCAGACCAAACATTTTGCTCGAATCTGAGGGCAGGTCGCTGGGGTAATCCGATTGGCCCACAATACTTACCTGGTTGTGCTCCACAATTTGTTTGTTTTTGGTAAGCTCACAGTTGCCTCCTGTTGAAGCAGCCAGGTCAATTACAATAGAACCTGCCCGCATGGCTTCCACAGTGGCTTTGGTCAGGAGCAGTGGAGCTTTTCGGCCTGGAATCTGTGCAGTACAGATAACAATATCCGATTTTGCAGCATGATCGTGGATGAGCTGACGCTGTTTTTCTTTAAACTCTTCGGTTTGTTCCACGGCATAACCACCCGCTGTTGCTTCTTCCCGGGCGCCTTCCACTTCTATGAATTTCCCTCCCAGCGATTGCACTTCTTCTTTTACAGCAGAGCGCACATCAAATACTTCTACCACGGCTCCCAGTTTACGGGCGGTGGCAATGGCTTGCAATCCGGCTACACCTGCACCAAGAATAAGCATTTTGGCAGGCTTAATGGTTCCTGCAGCCGTCATAAACATGGGCAAAAAGTGAGGCAGTTTACCTGCTGCATCCAATACGGCTTTATAACCGGCTACCGTAGCCTGCGAGGATAAAACATCCATGGATTGTGCACGTGTGGTGCGCGGAATCATTTCCATACCAAAGGATGTAATGCCTGCATCAGCAATGCTTTTTATCAACGCTTTGTTGAAAAAAGGATTCAACAGTGAAACCGTAATTTTTCCTGAAGCTATTTTGGCTACTTCTTCAGGTGTGAACGGGGATATTTGCAACAGTATATCACTGTTCTTCACAATGTTTTCCCTGCTGTCCATCGTGCCTCCTGCTTCTGTATAAGCTTCGTCAGAAGCAAATGCAGTGTGCCCGGCACCTTTTTCAATAGCAACATCTACTTTTAATTTCACCAGGGAAGCAACGGTTTCGGGCAGCATTACCACCCGGTTTTCATCTTCCTGTTCTTTTAAGATACCTATTTTCACATTTATAAGGTTTTAATTTTACATTGATATTTATTGATTAATTTGGTGTTGTCCGCATGCTCGATGTACCAAAATATTCCCGTTAGTGAAAAAAATAATAATATTATTTGCTTTCCCAAAGTATCGAAAAATTGCGGGGGAATATTCAGCATAACGAAGAAATTTGTACGTAGTTTAAATTCATAAAAATTTTTATGAAAGTAGTATTTTATGCAGTACTATACAAATAGTTTAAATATGTATTTATGAAAATTACATCATAACCATTTGATTTTGTAAAAGTAAAAATCCCCTGCAATATGGGTTGCAGAGGATTCTTATCAGCTTTTAGGCGATGGGAACTACAGATGCTTTTTTTGCAGTAGTTTTCCCATTTCTTTCCCTGCTTTGGCGTATGCTTCACCAATACGGTATCCGGAATCAAAATCGAATCCCATGGCATCAGCTCCCGGACTTTTTAAAACTGTAAATGTTGCAACTGATTTTCCGCTTACGGTTTCTACAATGCTTACTGTAGCATCAATGTAGGCCGGACGGCGGGCGACACCAACATTAAATCCGGGTTCTATAAAATCTGTTTGCACTACCATGGTATATGTGGCATCATCAAATTCTTTGCTTGCTTTCAGGTCTTTACCTTCCAGGTACTTGTTGAGTAATTCTTCAAACTTAGGCTCATAATTTTCCTCTCTGTCTCCTTTCCACGATGCTTCCCATTTATCTGCCGTGCCTGGCTCCCGATCATTTGCATCTTCGCGTTTTTTTGCAATGTACTCTTCTTCCTTCATTTTACCTACCTCAAGATTTTCATAGGTATAGACGAGCTTTAACTTTTCTTCTCCTTTTAATACTGAAGGATCGCCATCGGTAAGTTTAATTTTTTGTGCGTTTAATCCCAGGGTAAAAACTGCCAGAAGTAAAGCCGTAAAAAAAAGATTTTTTCTCATAGCATCTGTTTTAAATAAATTAAATAATGATTATTTTGAAATATTGAGGCAAGATATATAATCATTTTGAATTTACCTGCACCACAGAAGGAATAAATTGTTATAGGCAATGAAAGAAATTATTGATATTTTAAATTCCTGTTCAATAATTATTTATAATTTTAGGAATTATATACAAATGACACAATATGGCTCATTGGAAATGTATGTGTTTGATCACTCATTTTTAGTCAATATACGGTTAATAACCAAAATATCATGCGAAAAAGTGTTTTATACTTTTTATCTGCTTTTCTTATCATATTTACCTCTTGCGAACCATCCGGGCAGGAAACCCCACCACTTAATTGCCACAAACTTAAAGAGGGATTATTGATGTATAACCTGGATTCCATAAAAAATGTAATGGGACCC